>CBDUBS010000006.1:0-48254 GCA_965365445.1 uncultured bacterium
TGGGTAAATCCGTTCGGGTCGGGCCCGGCCAGCAGCAGCCCCAGGTCGCCCCGGCCGGCTCCGATTTCCGCGATGACGCGCTCGACGGAGGTTTTGGGAAGCACTTCGGCCTTGACCGACGAGAACACCTCCGAGCCGTCCGAGGGGAGCTTGAAGTACACCAGCCCCCCCGCCCCGATGCGTTTCCGTACGATCTCTTTATCCAGCCGATCCATGGCGGCGCGGCCAAGGTCGCCCTGGCCCGGTACGTTGATCGCCACGATGCGGCCCCCATTGCCGAGCACGTCGTCGAATACCCGGAAGCCGCTGCCGGCCAGCGCACCGCTTACATCCTGGATTTCGAGACCGAAACGCAAATCCGGCTTGTCTGACCCGTAGCGGTGCATGGCGTCGGCGTAGCTCATCCGAAGGAACGGCGTCTGAAGATCAACCCCGATCACGTCTTTCCATACGGCCCGGATCATGCCTTCCATGATCTCGAACACCAGTTCCTCGGTGGCGAACGTCAACTCAACGTCTATTTGCGTGAACTCCGGCTGGCGGTCGGCGCGCAAGTCCTCATCCCGGAAGCACTTGACGATCTGGAAGTAGCGGTCCAGCCCGGCCACCATGAGGATTTGCTTGTACGTCTGCGGGGACTGCGGCAGGGCGTAGAACTTCCCGGGGTGTATGCGACTCGGCACCAGGAAATCGCGGGCCCCCTCCGGCGTCGATTTCATCAGCACCGGCGTTTCCACCTCTACGAAGTCGTTTCGGTCGAAGTACCGGCGGACGGCCTGGTAGAGCCGGTGCCGCAGGAGCAGCTTGGTTTGCAGCTCCGGGCGGCGCATGTCCAGGTAGCGGTACTTCAACCGCGTATCCTCCGCAATCTGTTGCCGCTTCTCTTCGTGCGCCGAGATGGAGAACGGCAGCACTTCGGCCGTATTCAGCACCAACAGGTCCGTAACCCGCACCTCGATGTCGCCGGTATCCAGCCTCGGGTTCACGGTTTCCGGCGAGCGCGTCGCCACCGTCCCCCGGATCGAAACGACGTACTCCGTGCGCAGGCGCTCGGCGCGGGTGTATGCTTCCTCGTGATCCTGAGGGGAAAAGACGATCTGGGTGAGCCCGTAGCGGTCCCGCAGGTCGATGAAAATGACGCCGCCGAGGTCGCGCCGGGTGTCCACCCAGCCTTTCAGGACTACCTCCTGCCCGACGTTTTCCGTCCTTAGCTCGCCGCAGTTGTGCGTCCGTCGTCCATGCTCGTCTTTGAACGAAATCAATTGCTCCATGGTGTATATCGCTGCCCGGCCGCGCCGGTGTGAATCCCCATTGAAAAGAACAACCAATATACGACGTTTCCTGAACAACGCGGGATAAGCCGGGCTGGATTATCTTCTCGGAAGGGTCTGGGCAGTGGACTTGCGGGTGAAACCGGCCAATAAAGAATGAACCAATCCTGTTGCGGATTGCTTTTGCAATCGTTCTACGATAGTTATCGGCCCGCACCCGCAGTCATGGCGACCCACGAACGGGATTTTGCCGAACGCTTCCGATTGCGTAGCTTAGGAGCGCCCTTCTTCGTTCCGTTTCACCCCTTTTTTCGAGCCGTTTTATGGCGAAAACCTCAGACCTCGAAACCGCTACGACGGCAGCGCCCACAGGCGCCCCGACGACCGGCTTTTTCGGCCACCCGCGCGGGCTGGCGACGCTGTTTTTCACCGAAATGTGGGAGCGCTTCAGCTACTACGGTATGCGGGCGCTGCTGGTGCTGTTCATGACGGCGGCCGTCGCCGGGGAGAATCCGGGCCTGGGGTTCGAAGTGGGACAGGCTACCGCTATCTACGGACTATTCACCTCCCTCGTCTACTTCCTCGCCCTGCCCGGCGGCTGGGTTGCCGATAAGCTCTGGGGCCAGCGCAAAGCCGTGTTCATCGGAGGCATCTTCATCGCGCTCGGCAACTTCGGCCTCGTCATCCCCTCGATGATCTCGTTCTACCTGGGACTGCTGTTCATCATTGTCGGTACGGGCTTGCTCAAGCCGAACGTCAGCACCATGGTGGGCGATCTGTATCCGGAAGGAGGGGCGCGCCGCGATGCCGGATTCTCCATCTTTTATATGGGCATCAACATCGGCGCGTTCATTGCTCCGCTCATCGTGGGGTTCTTCGGCGAGCAGATCAACTGGCATCTGGGCTTCCTCGCCTCCGGCATCGGCATGGTTCTCGGCCTGACGCAATACAAGCTCGGCGACAAGTACCTCGGCACGGCCGGATACTTGCAAGGCGGCGAGTCGGAGAGCGTGGTGAGCGCCCGCGCCCGGAAATTCTACATGATTCTCGGGGTTTCGGGACTCGTGGTGGCTTTATTCGTGGCGCTGATGGTGACGGGTCTCCTGCCGGTAACGCTCCAGGGCTTCGCTACGGTGCTCGGGTACGCCATCATCGCGATGGTATTCGTGTACTTTGCGTATCTGATATTCGCCGGAGGGTATTCTTCCATCGAGCGGAAACGGCTGGGGGTCATCCTGTGGCTGTTCATTCTCGCCGCCCTGTTCTGGGCCGGATTCGAGCAAGCCGGCTCGTCGCTGAATCTGTTCGCCCGCGACCTGACCAACCGCAATCTGCTCGGATGGGAGATTCCGGCCTCGTGGCTCCAGGCCATCAACCCGATCTTCATCATCGCCTTCGCGCCGGTGTTCGGCTGGCTGTGGGTGTGGCTGGCCCGCCGCGACGCCAACCCGAGCATCCCGGTCAAGTTCGCCCTCGGCTTGCTGGGGCTTGCCGCCGGGTTCTTCGTCATCATGTGGGGCGCGGCCAACGCTACCGAGGCTACCCCGGCTTCCCCCGCATGGCTCGTCGTAACCTACTTCCTGTTCACCGTAGGGGAGTTGTGCCTCTCGCCGGTCGGCCTTTCGTCCATCACCAAGCTGGCCCCGCAGGGCCGCGTCGGGCAGATGATGGGCATCTGGTTCATTGGTGCCGCCCTCGGCAACCTGTTCGCCGGACTGGTGGCGGGCGAACTCGAAACGCTCTCGATGGAGCGGCTGTTCTGGTATGTGGCCGTCGTATCGGCCGGCGCCGGTATCGTGGCATTCGGCGTCAGCCCGTGGGTCAAGAAGCTCACCGGCGGCGTGAAATGATTAGTAAGGGCCCCGGAGCGTTCCGGGGCCTTTTTGTTTCCGGTTATGAACGCAATCGAAATACCCATCCAGATTTTGCCGCACGCCGAAGGGCTGGACCTGCCCGGGTACGCCACGTCGCTCAGCGCCGGCATGGATTTACGGGCGGCCGTCGCCGAACCGGTCGTGGTGGAGCCCGGCAGCCGGGCGCTCATCCCGACGGGACTACGGATCGCTCTCCCCGAAGGGTACGAAGGGCAGGTGCGGCCCCGCAGCGGGCTGGCCGTGAAGCACGGCATCACGGTGCTCAACAGCCCCGGCACTATCGATGCCGACTACCGGGGAGAAGTGCAGGTTATCCTGGTCAACCACGGCCGGGAGGCGTTCACGGTGCGTCGGGGCGAGCGCATCGCGCAGTTGGTGGTGGCGGCGCACGGCCGCGTGGCCTGGAGCCCGCAAGCCGATCTCGATGACACACGCCGGGGCTCGGGAGGCTTCGGGCATACCGGCATCTAACGGTCGGAGGGACCGCGCATGACGATCTACGGAGCGGCGAAAAAACTCTGGCGACGGATTCCGCTCGCCTGGCGGCACCGGGTGCGCCACAATCCGGTCGTGGCGGCCGTCATCGAAATGATAGCCCGGCGCACCGCCGCGCACGACGAGGTGTATGACGCCGCCTATTTCGCCAACGTAGACAAGTCCAGCGTGCCCTCCGCCCGCATGATGAGCGCTTCCATCGTAGAGGAATTCGCTCCCCGAACGGTGCTGGATGTCGGATGCGGCACAGGCGCCTTATTGAAAGCGCTGGCGGACCGGGGCGTTCAGGGGAAGGGGGCCGAACTGGCCGATGCCGCCATCGCCGTCTGCCGGCAGCGCGGTCTGGACGTAACACGCTTCGATATAGAACGCGACGACCCGGCGGTCCTCGGCTCCGGCTACGATGTGGTTTGCTCGATGGAAGTGGCCGAGCACCTTCCGGAACACCTTGCGGATCGGTACGTCGCGATGCTGTGCCAGGCCGGGCCGGTGGTGGTGCTCACGGCCGCCCCGCCGGGGCAGGGCGGCACCGACCACGTCAACGAGCAGCCCAACAGCTACTGGATCACGAAATTCGAGCAAGTGGGATTCGCGCTTAACGAGGAAACGACGGCTCGGTGGCGAAGCACGTGGGCGGAGCAGGGAGTAACGTGGTTCTTCGCCAACAACGTCATGGTGTTTCGCCGGAGCGCCCCCTAAAAAGTAGGGGCGAGCCGCAGCCACAGCGACGGGCCCAGGCCGAAGCCGGCGTCCTTCAGCGGCCAGGCCAGCTCCAGCCGCAACAGGCGCTCGTCCAGCCCGATTCCGAACCCGGCCGACGGTAACACATCGTCTACGTCGAAGGAGCGGCGCGCCCCCCAACCATTCGTCCAGCCGAAATCGGCGAAGCCGAGCAGGTGGAAGTCGTCGAGGAAACCCAGGTCCATGTCCCCGAGGATGTATTCGACGTTGCCGAGCAGCATATCCGTTCCGTAAAACGCGTTCTGTGGGTAAGCGCGCACCGACCCGACGCCGCCGAGCGTGAAGCCCTTCTGATAAGGGACCGTCCCCGAAGTGGTTCCGCCCCGAAGGCGCAGAGCCAGGCTGCCGTACCGGCCGGTAGGCAGGTAGGCCCTGGCGTCGGCCGTAAGCCGGGTATACTCGAAGTCGCCCCCCATCCCGCGACTGGTTTCGATCTCGGTGCGGAGCGCAGCGCCCCGCGGCAGGTCCTCGTAACTGCGGACGGCTCCGGCCTCCAGAGCCAGCTTGAGCGCCCCGATGCGGTCTTCATCCACGGGCGGGTTTACCCGGAAACCGTCGCCGCCGAAAAGCGACCAGTGGACGTTTCGATCCAGGCTTCGGTAGTCCTCCGAAAAGTACCCGGCGGTAAGTTGTGCATACGGCGTGAGCCGTCCCACGGCATACGCCGACCACCCCTCTACCTCATAGTAGTCGAAAAAATCGTTCTTGAAGAAGAACGCCGCCAGCGAGTTTTCCGTCCAGGTAGTTTTCCACGTGTCGTTCGTGGCCGTATTGCGGCGGTAGGCTCCGCCAACCTTCAGGCCATAGCGGTCCGAAGGGGCGTCGGTCAGGCGAACCTCACCGCCGACTTCGTAGCGTACTTTTTCCAGACCGAAGGCATATCCTACCTGCCCGATGATTTTGAGGCGGTCCTCGTCGTCGAAATTCAGCGGCCGGGCACCGATCCCAACGACCAGCCCTTCCACCCGATTATACCGCCATGCGGGGATATACCGATAGGGCAAAGCATAGGAGAAGGGCCACCCGTCGGAGGAGCCGCCCGCATAGGCGTACCCGTTGGTATGGTGGGAGCCGGAGGTGTCTCCATCCACCGGCTCTGCACGGCCGTCATGATCGTGTGCTGCCGGCCACGGCCAGAAGCGCTTGAATCGTTCCTCCCTCTCCCGCTTCCAGCGGGCGATGAAACTTTCGTCGTCCTCGTACTCCTCCGCTTCCAGCCCTCGGGCGAGATCGATGGCGTCCTCGATGGTTTGCTCGATTTCAAAAAGCCGTTCGGATAGGTCTGTGTTTCCGTCTTCCTCGGCCTCCCGGCGCAGGCTGCGAAGGTCCTGGCGCACGTCGCTGAGCAACCGTTCGATCTCTGCCGCATCCAAGCGATCGGCTCGGTCGAGCTCGCGGCTCATCTGGTCCAGCCGCTCTTCGTACCGGTCCGTCCTGGCCGCTTCAGCGGCATCTCGGATCGAGTCGGAGAGACGCTGCACCCATGCCTCCAGGTCTCGGTCCGGCGTCGCTGAAGTGGTTGCCTCCCTCTGTTGCGCGGCGGCCGACTGGAAGAGAATCAGGGAGACGAGGAAACAGGCAAAGCGGAGCTTGAACAGGCTCATGGGTGGCACCGTAAAGACAGGGGTCCCGGAGAAAAAGGTTGTTTTGCATACGAAGAGCGCCCGGCTATTGTTACACTCCATTCGGATGGAGATCTTTCCTGCGGCGCCGTACCTGTTCTCTAAGCCGCCGTCAAACCGGCTTCCGTAATGCGGATCGAAACCTTTCTCGAGCATACCTTTTACACGCCCCCTCTGGGGCCGGAGTCCGTAGTGCTCGATCTCGGGGCGAACCGGGGCGGATTTTCCCATCATCTCATTCAGCGGTTCGGATGCCGGTGCTTTGCCGTGGAGGCATCGCCGGAAGTTTTTGCACGGATTCCAGGCCATCCCAGGCTGCAAGCGGATAGTTTCGCGGTTACGGAAACAACGGGTTCCGTTACATTTTACGTGAGCGATTCGGACAGCGAATCCTCCGGCCTAACCCGCCTGGAGGGAATTACCTACGAGCGGGAGGTAAACGTAGTCGGTCGGACCCTCATGGAATATGTTGCCGAACAGCGTCTGGGCAGTCTCGATCTGGTGAAACTTGACATCGAAGGGGCGGAGATTGGCGTCATCGACACGCTCCCGGATGACTTCCTGAAAAACGTGGGGCAATTTACCATCGAGTTCCACGATTTTGCCGGCGTGTATCCTGCCGCAGAGGTGGAGCGCATCCTGGCGCGGTTTCGGGGCCTTGGGTTTCTGGTGTACCGGAAGGCACGGTTCCGGCACTACGATGTGCTCCTGCTCAACCGCGCCCGCCTCGGCATATCGCTGGTGGAATGGCTCTGGATACGGTATGCACTCCACTACGGAGCGGGAGCGTGGCGGGTCGCCCGTCGGTTGATTACGGGCGAGGAAGCTTGACCGGCTAAACCCGGAAAAACAGACCGTCTACCTGGAATAGCTGATGGGTAGCCGGGTCTTTGAAGCCGGGTTCGAGCCACATAAGGCTGAACCCCTGCTCCTTGAGCAATTCGATGATGCCGGTCATCAGGGTTTCCCCTTCGTACAGCTCGACGAGCGACATTTCGACCTGGAGCCCTGAAATTCGTTTCAGGCTTCCCAGGGCTCCTTCGAGTACGTTTTTCTCGTACCCCTGCGTATCGATTTTAAGAAAGGCACGGTTGCCGGTCTGGAAATACTCGTCAAACACCGAGTCGAGCGTGTGTACTTCTATTTCTTCCGATCCGATCTGGTGAAAGGCGCTATCGATTTCGAAGGATTTCGGTCGCATCTCGCGGAGCGAACTCGAAGCCGTCAGTCCGGAGATGTGTATCGTGTCCGACCTCCGGGATTCACCGAGCGCCATGCGCCGCGCTTCCCAGAAGGGATCGGCGGACGCACCGGCCATCAGTTCCGCAAACACCGCCGACTGAGGCTCGAAGGATACGATGCGTCCCCGGTATCCGAGGCTCCGGATCATACGGGCATACTGGCCGCTGTGCGCCCCAACGTCGAATATCAGATCGATGCGGCGGCTTTTTAGCAACGTCATGAGGGGGTACCGGGTAATGTCATACCCCGTTTTGTGCAGTGCAGTTTTTACCAGATCACGCCAGCCCATCAAGATCCGTGTTTTTGTGCCCTCCGGAGATTCCGGGTTGTGTTTGGTAGGACAGGAATATAGGGTTTGAACGGAGGTGCGGCTACCCCTAGGGTAATATGAGCGGATCGTCCGTTTCGGATTCATCGCTCGCCGGAGTGACGAAGCTACGTGCCCCAGACAAACGGCGCTACGGGTCTCCTGGTCACAGCCGGGATAAGTGTTTAGCGATTCTAAACCGTTGTGATCAGTTCTTCCCATTGGCGCCGCACGGTATCCGGACTGAACAGGCTTTCGAAACGAGTGCGCGCTTCATCCGAATAGTGTTTCCAGCGGGTGTAATCGAACAGGCTTTCCACGGCGTCGGCTACGGCTTCCGGGTTCTGTAACGGTACGAAAAGGGCCTGCCTGCCGTCGTTTACGATGTTCGGGATGCCGCCATGGTTGGTCGTTACGATCGGCGTGCCTGCGTTGAGCGCTTCCAGGATGGCCAGCGGCTGAGCCTCGGCCGGGTAATAGGAGGGAAGGAGGAACACGTCCGCTTCATAATGCAGCCGCCGGACTTGCTCGCGCTCGGAAACGCTGCCGTGATGCCTGACCACCGATTCCAGGCCATGTTCAGCCACGTATCTTTCGAACTCCGTACGGTCCAGGTCGCTGGGCCACCTTCCGGCAAAATCCACTACGAAATCACGTCCGCGCCGGCGTAACAGGTCGGCTGCTACAAGTACGTCGAAATAGCCTTTTCCCCTGAGCATGTTGCTCAGGAAAAGAAGCCGCAAGGTGGGCCTGGCCTTCCGGCGTTGCTGCTTTTCGGCTACTTCTTCATCCGTACAGAGCGCCTTGTCATCGATCGTGTTGGGTATGATGATCCGCTTCTCCGCAGGGATGTACCGGGCGCATTCGTCGGCAAGCTGATCGTTGAGGAATACGAAACCGCGAACGCGACGTACGAGCCTCCGGGCTGAAGCGGCCGTAAGGCGGGATTCGAACAGATGCTGAAACCCGCGACGGTGGAGAACCGCGAATACCTGCTGATCAGGCTGAAATGCGGGTAAGGTGGTCAGTACATCCCGCCAGTGGCCCAGCGCGACAGGCGAAACGGACGTCCAGAGTACGGGCGCCTCGGGCGCTGCTTTCAGAGCGCGTTTCAGGGCGGGCAGGGTGCGCACGTAATGGCGGATCCGGTCCGGGCGGAACCGAACCTCCGTCTGAACGAAATGGGGCTCCGGATAGGATGTATCCGCCGCGATGACACGATGGTTCTTGTGAAGCAACTCGGCAAGCCGCCGCGTAGCCAGCGTCTGCCCGTCTATCGGGGGAGGAAAGCGGCCGATTACGGCAACGGTTCTCATCGTGGTCAGTCGGGTACGGAGTGAAACGAATGGACGGTACGAGCCAGTGTTCTCGTTGTGAGCAGCAGAATCCGGCCCAGAGCGGCCGAAGCCCCCGAGGGATGCCGTTTTTCCAGGCTTACAGCCTTCTCCAGGCTCTGCGTGAACCGCTGAAGCGACCAGTCGGCGATGATTTCGCGCGATCGCACTCCCATGGCCTTGCGCGTTCCCTCCGATTCCGCAATCTGCACCATGAGTTCGGCCAGCCGGCTCGGCTCAACCGGATCGAAGATAAAGCCGTTTTCGCCGTCCTTCACCAGGTCTGTAGCACATCCTGCTTTTTCCGACACCAGCACGGGCAGCCCCGCAGCCATGGCTTCGTTGATTACCAGCCCCCAAGTGTCTTTCAGCGTCGGGTGGACGAGGGCGCCGGCCCGCCCGTAATACGCCGGAAGCTCGTCGATATGGCGAAAACCCGCCAGGATGACCCCCTCGATGCGCTCCCGTCGGATAAGTTCGCCCAGTTTATCGCGCTCCGAACCGTCGCCCACCAGTACCAGATTCCACGGTTCCGGAGACCGCTCCCGGTAATCCCGGTAGGCGGAAAGCAGCCGATCCAGGTTTTTGATGGGTAGGAACCGGTTTACGGACAGGAAAAACGGCCGGGAATCATCGAGGCCGGGTAAATGCCGGAACGCCTCCGGATGCATCCGCGCTGAAGCGGCTGCCGTCTCGAAATACGCATTATCTACGACATCATACCCCAGAAAAATGCGCTCGGACGGGAATCCGAGTTTTTCGAAATAGTGTTTCTGCGGGGTGCCCGCTAGGAGCGCGGCATCGAACTGATTGATCAGAATGGTTTTGACCCATTCACGCCAGCGTATGCGCCGGGCGTCGTCCTCTTTGCTGTCGGTCGCCACCACGGCGATTCGTTTCCGATGCAGGCACCATTCCAGGCTGGCACGAGCATCCGGAAAGCTGTAGCTGTTGACGAGTACGGCATCCGGATCGATTCGGTCGAGCGCCTGCATGACGCCGCGATGGATGGCGGGAGGGTCAAGCGTCTCGAATGTGCGGCCCGGGAAAAGCTGCTCTCTCCGGAATGTTACCTCTCCGCGTTCCTCCCGCCATTCGTACGTGGCATCCAGCCCGCACGTTTCCAGACCGATGACTTCCGTTTTCAAAGGGTGAAAATGGCGGGCCGTGGCCTCCAGCCGAGCTATATGATAGGGGCCGAAACGAGGCCACTGCAAACAGATGCGCCGCATGACTGAGTCCAAAACGACAGGAAACGATTGAGGTGACTACCTGCGGGTAAGGACCAGCAAGGAAAACCCGCCCAGCAGCCGCGAGGCCAGCGAGGGGCTCCAGGCGGCCATGCTTTTTCGGGGCAAGCGGGCCAGCCGCCGTTTCCACCCTCCGCCCGCCAGTTCGATGCTCCGCGCCGTAAAGAAATAGTCCACCACCTCATACCCGGTGTCGCGAAGGGTCGCGAGCGCGGTCCCTTCGGTGAAATAGTGGAGATGGCCCACCGAAGTGCGGGCGTGAAGCAACGACGACTCCCGGAGCACGGTTTGCGCCGAAAGATCGAGAGGGATGTGGAATACGGCCCATTCGGCTCGGGGACGCAACCGCTCCAGGAAACCCATGTAATCCGGAACATGCTCGAATACATCGATGACGAGGAGCAGGTCGAACGTTCGTTCGTCTTCGAGCAGATCGGCGAGTTCGAAATGCAATCCCGGTTTCTCGCGGCTCCGCGCCAGTTCGATGGCCTGCGGCGACACCTCGAATCCCGTAAACGAAGTTCCTTCCGGCAAATGGTTATACAACTGGTTGAGAATTTCGCCCGCTCCGCACCCTACTTCGGCTACCCTTCGGGGTTGCAATCCGTGGCGATCTAGCATCTTCATGACCTGCCGGGCCTTCCACGGAGAGTCCTCCGTGTGCCAGGTAGGGTTATGCTCCAGGTAGGTACTGTCTCGGTATATGGAGGGACGGCTCATAACGAAGCTTCGAGGTGTTGTAGTACCGTTTGGCCGGCTGCCGCCCAGTTGAGGCGCCCGGCATATTCTTGCCGGGCGTCGGCGGCCAGGCGCCGGTAGCCGGCATAATCTTGAAACCGGGCTTCTATTTCGTCTGCATACGGCTCGGCGCCTTCTGCACGGGAAAACAGTCGTCCATTGCGTCCGTTCCGGATGATGGTCGGCAGGCCCCCGGTATCCGCGGCCAGGCAAGGCACGCCGTAGGCGTTGGCCTCGCACAGCACGATAGGTGTACAATCCGCTTCGGTCGGCAGGATGAGGAAGTGCGCCTCGGCCAGCGCCCGCTCGATCCGTTGCCGTCCCTCCGGAGACGCTTTGCTGACAAACCCGAGCCCGTGTACGAAATCCGGATGAGGCGGCGGCGGGGTGCACCCGATGACCGTGAGACGGGTGGGCAGACCGCGCTCGTTGAGTAATCGGGCCGCTTCCAGGGCAGTCTCGCCGCCTTTTCGCTGCCAGTCCAGACCGATGAACACCAGGCGGCACCGGTCGTCGGGGCGGTCTGCGATGCAGGCGGCTGCCCGTTCGTCCGAAGGCGGATCGTCCAGGTTGGCCCCGAAGGGAACCACCCGAACCCTGTCCGGATCGGCTCCGTAGAGATCCACGGCGCTGCGGGCCGCCCAGTCGGAGGAGTAGAAGGCCAGGCGGCATCGGTGCAGGATGTCACCTTCCATGCGGTGGCCGTTGCGAAGGGTCTCCGGGCTCAGGTCGGTAAACTCAGGGTAGTAATCCACGAGCCCGCCGAATGTCGCATCCGTCCAGAATGCCACTGGAACGTCGGTAGACGCGTAGGCCAGGGGGATAGTTGAGGGGCTGAACAGGTAATCCGGACGTTCCGAACCCAGTCGTTCGGCAACCTGTCTACCGTAGTGGCGCAGGATGATCGGCTCTCGGTCGCGGTGATGATCCAGGCCGAGAACGCTCCGGTAAAACTGCTGTTTCACCTTGAACGGGAAGGATAACCGCTCCCTCAACCCCCCTATGAACGTAAGCTCCGCCGGGGGTTGTTGCAACGCGCGAGCCATGAAGGTGGCGCTTCCGGAAAATTTCCGTATGTCGCCGGCGTCGTAAGTAGTCACGTAAGCGATGCGCATGGAGCGGTCGTCAGGATTTTCCGGCGACGGTGCGGCCGATGAGTTCTTCGAACCGGTCCGTAATGCACTCGAGGTCGAATGCGGCTTCGGCATAACGCCGACCGTTGCCCCCCAGTTCGGAGCGCAACGCGACATCCTCCAGCAGCGTTTCGGCGGCCCGGGTGAACGTTTCCGGATCGTCCGGAGGCGCCACGAGCCCCGCCCGGTGTTGCTGCACGAGCCGTGCCGCCAGATTGCCCTCCGGTACCGCCAGCAACACCGGTCGGGCGGCGCAGAAATACGCCAGCACCTTCGAAGGTACGGAAAAGACCGATGCGTCGGGCTCCAGGATAGCCGTAAGTACGTCGGCTGAGGCCAGCATGTTCGGCACTTCACCGAACGGCTGGAACGGAAGCACCTGCAAGGTCTCCAGCCCGGACTCGGCTCTCCGTTTCCGTAGCCACTCGGCCCCCTGACCCTGCGAAACAACTACCACACGTACATCCCTCCGATGGCGAAACGTTTCGGCAAGCCGGTAGAGCATCTCCGGGTTGTGTTTCATGCCGAGGGTGCCGGAATACAGGAAGACGGTCTTATCGGCCAGGCCCATCCGGTGCGCCCAAGGGTTATCCTTCGGGCGTACGGGTACATCCTCCAGAGGCCCCCAATTTTCGATGGTAACCATGCGCTCATCCGGTACGCCCCACCGGCGCAGCACCGGACGGAAGTCCTCGGTGATGAGCACGACGGCATCGCTTTGCAGGAGCAGCCGGGCTTCCATCCCCTCGTAGTATCGCCCGATGAGGCCGCCCGCTACAGGTAATTTCCGCCGCAGGATGCGGTAGGCCGCCGGTCCGAGCAGGTCCTGCACCCAGAAAATGAAGGGTACGCGGCGGGCGCGGCAGCGCTGGATCAGCGATTTCTGCGCATCCAGCGGGGTGTCTGCCGAGAGCGCCACGTCTGGCCGAAATCGGTCCACCTCCTGCGCAACGAGCCGGCCGTAGTGCCCCTCCTGCCGCCGCCGCGTAATAAAGGACTGTTTCTGCAATGGGCGCGGCAAAGCGAGCCCCGAAAACTCCAGCGAAGCCGGATCGCCCTCCCGTCGATGCAACGATCCTTGCGGCGTGGTAGGCAACGAAGCACAGTAGGTATGGCAAACCGTATGGCCGCGCCGGGCCAATCGTCGGCTCAGGTCGATCGGGAAAGGGTAGCCGCCAAAGTCATGTACGAAGATGCGCATGGGATCAGCCCGCACCTTCCGGTTCCGGCCCGGGGGTTGGATGGTGGACCGGAACGCCGGCATGACGAAACACGGTACGAGCATACGCTTCGGCGGAGTTGGCTTCAGCGAAGGCGCGGGCCGACGAAGCATCAAAGCCGTCAAACCCATCGGTAAGAGCTCGCTCCAACCCCTTTGCCAGAGCGGCGACCGAGTGGGTATCGACTGCCATGCCCAGCCGGTGCCTGCGGATGTGCTCGCCTACGATTCCGTAATCACTGCCGATTACCGGCGTCTTCTGCGAAGCCGTTCGCACCAGCACGTTGCTCGATCCGACGTGCTGCTGATATGCCAGAATAACGAAATCGGCATCATGTACGAGTACGTGTACCTGCTCGTCCGGGACGAACCGATCTTCCAGAATGACCTGTATTTCGGTTTGCTCCCGCAAGCGGTTTACGCCATACAGGATTTCGGCTCGTTCTCCGGAGGCTACGGATCCCGCAAGGTACAGGGCCAGGCGCTGCTGCAAAGCCGGAGCCAGCGAGGCCGCCGCTTCCAGTACCTTTGGGACCCCCTTTCGGGAGTCCAGCACGCCGAACATAAGCGCCATGTGTCTTTCCGGGTCTATCCGGCCCGCTCTGATTCGACCGGTCTTTGCATCCGGTGCGGGTTCGATGGGCGCTCCGTCGGGAAGGGCTACAACCTCCGCCCGATCCTCGACATCCCGCAGAAAGGGTCCGACGTAAGGGTCCAGCGACAGCAGCGACTTGAAATGTGGATTGGCCAGGGCGCGCCCGAGAACGAACCGTTTGCGCACCTGTTGCACGCGCTCCTTCCAGCCTCCCGGCCGGCCGCTCAACCAGCCGTAATGAAAGGAAGGCCGGAAGTAAATCCCGGAAAAGGTAACCGGATAGGGGAGGCGCAAATCCAGAAAAAGCGAAAATTGCAGGTGGTCGAAATACATCATCACGACGTGGTCGGGCCGGTGCTCGCGGAGATACCGCTTCAGCAGGCGGCCCTGCTCCAGGTCGCTGCGCAGGAGCACGGGCAAGCTGCCGGCTCCCCGAATGTGCGGGCTGCCCGGCGCCGGCACGGCGTACAGTCCGGCGGAGCGATGCTTCCGGATGTAATCGGCAACGTCGTCATGCTCCTTCAAAAAGGCATCGGTCACCACGACATCCAGACGGCCCCGCAGGTGGTTGCCCACCCAGTATTCCAGAAGTTGCCGGACGAACTGCGGGTGGTGCCCTCCCTTGTAAGGTTCGAACAGGGCGATGTGTGGATCGGACATAATCGGAATACCGATGGGGAGCGGTACACTCAGGGAGCCGTCTTCAGAGGGGCCGTTTCTTCGATCAGGGCGCGGTTGTATACCCCGCTCGCCAGCGCCGGAAGCAGGGCGAACACGAGCAGCGTATCGCTGAGATAGAACGGATTGGACGTAATGGTTGAGAGGAAAAACGCCGCCAGCACGCTCGATGCCGCCAAACCGCTCAGGCGCAGCAGCGGTCGGGCCGCGCGTATGCGAAAGGCTCTGAAGCCCTGAGCCGTGGTTTTGATCCAGAAGAACAGCACCAGCCCCAGGCCCCACAACCCGAACCGATACCACAGCGACAGGTACCCGTTGTGGATGAAAAAGCTTTCGACGGTCATGTGGCGGATTATGTCGAAAAAGTAGTACGGCACGCTCATCCCGTAGCCGATGATCGGGTTCTGCCGGACCTTCTCCCACGCGCCCGCCGTTTCGGCAAAGCGGCTCAACAGGGACAGATCCGACGCCGACGAGGCAGCGTTGATGGAAGTGAGCCGGGTGAGTAGTCCGGCCAGGAAAAGCGTGAACTTGTCCCCCAGGAACCAGATCCCACCCCCGATGATTCCGGCGGCGGCCACGGCGCCCAGCACGAGCAGCCGGGACTTCTGCCGGATGCCGATCAGGAAAAAAACGATCCCCGCCCCGAGTATGAACGCAATCCAGTAACCCCGGCTGAGCGTCAGGATCAGCACGGCCAGGAACAGGAAGAACATCCCGAGGAGCGCCAGCCGCGCCTTCCACGTCCGGGCGAACAGCAGGAACACCAGGCTCATCAGCGAGGCCATCATCGGGATGTGGTCATTCAGGATGACCCGCCCTCGCATGATCTGGTAGGCATACTTCGCGTTGTCCAGACCCTGCTGATAGGTCATCAGGTTGCGAACAGCCACAAAAACGCTCAACCACACCAGCAGCAAGAGGATGATCTTCGGCGCTTCCCGGTGCCGGATGCAGGCTTCCTTAATGGGGAAGTAGAAGGCCAGTCCGATGAGCGCCGTCCATTCGCCGATGAGCCCCGGCAGGTGTCCGTCCATGAACCAGGTTAGCGGGATGGTCAGCGTGGCCAGTACGAGGAACAGAAACAGGGCCTTGTCCTCCGACGAGCGCAACACGGCTTGCCCTCTGAGCAGCATACGGTCGGCGAACCAGTACGCCAGAAAACCCATCTGGTACAGGCCGTAGATCACCTCCTGTATCTGAATGCCCTCCGTATGGTCCAGCACGAGGACAAACCCGGCAATGACGAGGTACAGGTTGAGCAGCGGATACCGAAACAGGTAAGCCGCACCGAGCAGACCGCCCAGTACGGCCGGCGCTACGATTACCAGGTCCGGAGCCAGCCACGCGGTAAGCAGTACGAGCGAGGCCAGCACGGCGAAGGCCGCAGGCAATCCCCACCGTCCCAGGCGCTCGACGCGTTCGGCGGTTATGCCGGCTCCCGGGGAGAAGCTCATGTGGATTCGAGAGGTTGACGCTCCTTACGGATCGGCTCGCTCGCCGCGGCTTGCAACCGATACGCGATGTAATGGTGGTTTCGCCGCCACCATTCAAAGACGAGCACGAAAATCACCGAGAGCAGGAAAATGGAGAGGGTCGTCGTTACGACGATGACCGACCGGCGGGGCCAGAACTTACGGACGGGCGGCACCGCCTGATCGACGATCTGCACGGCCTCCGTTTTTTTCTCCTCGTCGAAGCGGGCCTGTTCGAGCATCGGGCCTACCACTTCCAGGATGCGCGCCTGTACCATCCCCTCGCGCTCCAGCTCCATATACTGCCGCATGACGGTCGGCATGACGTCCTTGGAAACGGGCAAAAGTTGTTCCTGGCCGTCGAGCACCCGCTGAAATTTCTGGTTGTGTGCGCGCACGATATCCTGCATGGACTGTACCTGGGGATTGTCCGCCCCGAGTTGCGCCCTGAGCGCTTCATACGTTATCTCGTTTTGTACGGCGCTCGCCCGCAGGGTTGCCAGGGTCTGGAAGAACGTTTGCAGCTGCGCAGGTACGTCGTAGAGACCGTATTTCTGTTGGAAGCTCTGCGAGGCCGTCATCACCGAATCCAGGGTGGAGAGAGCTTCGTCGTACCGGCTTTCCACGAAGCGACGGTAACTGCCGGCGCTCTCCGATGTGAGGTCGGCATTGATCCGGTTGAGTTCCGCAACGAAGAAGTTCGCCATTTCCGCTGCCCGCTCCGGGTCGGTGTCCATCACCATCACCGAGAGGAATTCGTATTCTTCATCCACGGGAAAGTCGATGTTTTCCGCCAGAAACTCGATGGCATCCTCGCGTGGGGTAGGGCTATCCCCGGTTTCGTATACCTCTACGAGGTTGAACCGATCCACCGCGCTTTCCAGCAATCGACGGCTGCTCAGGATGGTCAGGTATCGGGCGTAGTCGCCGGTTTTGCCGCCCAGCAGCGAGGTGGCTGCGGAGGGGAGGTTTTTCATCAGAGCAGCCGAAAGCGGGTTCGCCGAACCGGCTTCAGGCGGCAGCACCCGGGCGGACGCCGCGTACCAGTTGGGCAGCATCAGGCTGATGGCAACGGCCGCTACGGCGCCCAGGATGGTGACGGCTACGATGAACCGTTTCCACCGGTATAAATTGCCCAGGGCCGACCACAAAGCGGTGCGGGCCTGTTCTTCGCGTTCCCGGTCGGCTCGCTCAAACAGATCGTCGATTTCGGAGGTATTGTTCTTCATGCTTCAATGGGGGTGCGAAGTCCGGGAGGACTCAGTTGCCGAACACGGCAAAAACGGCAAGGATCAAGGTGGCCACGGCGCTAGTGGCACTGACGGCTATCTGGGCAACGCGGTTTTTGGCTTCGGCGCGAAGACGGCTTTCCTCCAGAATGATACGCTGAAGATCGGCCGTGTCTGCATAATCCGCCCGGCGGTCCAGAAACACCCAGTCGCCGGATTGTACGTCCGCTTCCTGTAGCGGAACGAACCGGCCGCTGCCCGCCTTGATGACGAAGCCCTGTCCGGCCATCGAGCTCCGGCCTCCGGCTTCATCGATGTAGTACTCTGCCGGGCGTCCGGAGCTTACGGCGACAAAGCCGGGCCGGTTTACCTGTCCGATAACGAACACCGATTGATCGTCTCGCGGCACGATGAGCTTATCCCCCGGTTGCAGGTACACCGCATCGGCGTCGGAATGCAACGCTTTTTCCAGATCGATCGAAACCCGGTTCTGCAACCTCAGCTCCTGGGCCAGATAGTTACGGCTCAGAAAGTCCAGACTGGAAAGTCGAGTCCGTTGCATCAGGATGCTGGAGTCGGGTCGCAGTGCCCGCAGGTCGGCGGGGTTCGCGTCAAACCGGAGAGGCCGGTTGGCGGCTATCTCCGGTGCAGGTGTCGTATACCGTTCGAGCACGGCGCCCCGCAGCAAGGCATCCGGGCGAAGCCCGCCGGCTGCTTCGATTACCCCTTTCAGCGTCGTCTTACCTGTCACGATCGGATAGGTGCCGGGATAGCGCACGCGGCCCTCAATGGTAACGGTGCCCAGTAATTCCGAGGCGGACATGACGAATACGTGGTCCAGCGGTTGAAGCGGATGGGCCGAATTGCCGTACGATTCGCCTTTCCCGATGGTCAGCGTATCCGGGCGGCCGCCGTTGAACCGAATTACCCTGACGGCTACCGACCGGGTCGGGCCGCCCGCATTGCCCATGCCTATAGCCAGCAAATCCTCCACGGTGTCACCGGGCCGGTAATCATACCCACCCGGGTTGGGCACGTCACCGTCGATAAAAACGGACTCTACTTCCGGTCGGTACGCAGGAACGGAGATTACGTCGCCGTCCTGCAAGTAGGGATTGTACTCCGGATCGCCCGTTGCCAGATAGCGCCGCAGGTCGACAGCCTGCGAACCGTCCTTACGTACCAGGGTAATGTTTCGAAGGGACGGTTGGAATCGGGTGTTGGCTACAGGCCAGTTCGTCGTGTCGGCAAAGGCCAGTTCCAGCACTTCACTGACCCGGCTGACCGCCGAGGTAAGGTACCGGCCGGGCAAGGGTACCGCTCCGGCTACATGAACGAAAAACTGGCGAGGTTGAACCAGTGCAACGCCGACTTCCACATTCCGGTATTGCGCCTTGAGCGACCGCACGACTTCCGCACGCGCCTTTTCGAGCGTCATGCCGGCCACACGGACGGCCAGCGCATTCGGCAGGGTCAGGTGCCCGTCGGGGGTTACGGAAAGGATGTAGTTGGCGGGCATGATGCCGCTGACCGAAAAGGTGAATACGTCGCCGGGGCCGATTACGTATGCCGCCGGATCGATGGCCCCTTCCATGGCGATCGTTCCGGTCAACATATTCGTTACCCGACTGGATGACCCTCGCCCGCCGGACTGCTCGCCGTCCTCCGACTGGGAAAACGGATTGCTCTGCGCGTGGCTCCACGCCGAAGTGTGGACTTGAAAAATGATAATAAGGCCCAGAACGGCCGCTTTGATCGACGCGTGATAGGATTGCATGGATACCGACGATGTGGAAAAAGCCGACAATCAGAAGCCAGTAGTCGAAACCAGGGATGGTTCAGTATGTCCGATTGACGACACCCGGCCGGCACCCGGCCGGCAGGTCATAATGCGGTAGTGTGGTCAACGGGTCGTAGCGACGGGCGTATAGGCGCGAAAGAATCGGTCGGGTCGGCTTCGTATTTTACGGTAATTCGCTAAACTACGATTAATCCCCGCATCATGCAACGTCGCCGTAACGACCGGCCGGTATTCAAATGATTCTCGATTTTGTCGCTCCGGCGAAAATAAATCTCGGGCTGCATGTGCTCCGCCGCCGGTCCGATGGATACCACGACATCGAAACGGTGTTCATCCGGATACCCTGGGCGGACCACCTCCGGGTAAAGCCATCTTCCGATTTGAGGCTGACCTGCACCGATCCTTCGCTGCCCGTCGATGACCGTAATCTGGTCATGAAGGCGGCCGGATTGCTCCGAAGCCGCTTCGGGGTTTCCTCGGGCGCCGCGATTCATCTGGAGAAACGTGTGCCCTTCGGAGCCGGCCTTGGAGGGGGTTCGAGCGATGCCGCAGCCGCTCTGAGGGCGCTTTCCTCTCTATGGAATCTGCCGGTTGCACCCGCAGATCTCCACGAAATGGCCCTGGCGTTGGGCTCGGACGTACCTTTCTTTCTGAATGGCCCTGCCGCCTACGCAACCGGGCGGGGTGAACGGCTTGCACCGCTCACCGATCCGGCTACCGGAGCCGGCTACACCCTTCCCTACCCGCTGGTTATCCTTGCTCCCTTCGTTTCGGTTTCCACCCGAGAGGCGTACCGCATGGTCGCCCCCGTCGAAACGGATCGTCCCGACCTGGCGGACCTCGTTCGCTCCAACGATCTCGGCCGGTGGCGACGGCATCTCGTAAACGACTTCGAAAGACCCGTACTCGAGGCGTTCCCGCCGATTCGTGCGGCTCGCGCCATGCTTCTCGATGCCGGCGCCGCTTACGTATCCCTGTCCGGTTCGGGGTCGGCCGTGTTCGGCGTATTCGAGCAGGAGCCGGCAGCGGAGGCGGCGGCCGAAGCCGCCCGGATGAGCGGCAACCGTGTCTGGCATGGTTTCGTGTAATCGCAACCTACCGGTCCGCCGCCAGGCTGGACCGGCGGCCCAGGACGAGCAGCCAATCCACGATCTGCCCCCGGATGGAATGCTTCCACACCGGCAGGGCAATTACCGCAAGGTACACCGCCGATATTCCTGCGCTGAGCGCCGGTCCGTTTACGGCGCCGCGCCCGTAAACGTATAGAAGGAGAGCTACTGTAAACCCCAGTGCCGCCGCCAGGGTAAGATGCAGGGTGTCGGACTGAACCAGTTCCGCCATGCGTATGGAGTAGGACCTGTGATACATTACGGTTACCAGCAGGCTCCCGGCCACCAGGGCAACCGTAAACCCAACGACGATGCCGGGTCCGCCGTAATACCACCCCAGCAGCACACCCAGGATGCCGTTCAGGGCCGTCGAAAGCACATGGTCCCATACGTTCCAGCGCAGGCGCCCGGTGCCCATGTTGGCGAAATATGCCGGGCTGCCGAAAACGTTCAGGAACCATCCCGTCAGCAGCAAGGCGGCAAAAAGCACGAACATCCATTCGAACGAATTGACGAGGAGTTCCGACAGGGCGGGCGTCAGCAGGAGCAGCAGCGGCAGGGAAGGGACGATCAGGAAAAGGAGCAACCGGAACGACTTGACGTAAACGGCCCGGATGCGTTCCGGCTCTCGCTCCTGCAAATCGGCAATGGTCGGGATGATGGCCGAATGGGCCGTAACGATAACCGACCGTATCTGAAGTGCGAGTTTGTTGGCCGTGTAGAAGTAACCCGATGCGCTCACTCCGGCAAATTTGGAGAGCAGCGCGTTCGTCACCGGATCGAATAACATCAGCGCGACGGACATTGCCTGAAAATTCAGGTTGTAGGAAAGCATTTCCAAAAAAACAGGCTTGCTCCATCGCATCGGGAAAACCGGCAATGCGGGCATGATTCGTTTAAGGATCGCCCAGTTGGCCCCGACGAGCAAAGCGGCCTGGAGGAGCTGCGCCCAGGCCAACCCGATCAGTCCGTGCTCCGGCACGAATACCAGCGCCAGCACCAGGTACAACACCCCCGACGCCATGATGGCGATATTCCGCAGATCGACCCTGTGGAACCCGTCGATGCAGGAGAAAAGTACCCCGGAGAGTCCGCTCAGCCAGAAAGACCCGAGGGCATAGGGGAGAATGGACAGGGCATCCGGTATTTTTTCAGCAGGCTCGATGAAAAAGGCCAGCAACTCCCGCAAAACGGGATACAGAATTACCAGAACGACGGCAATTGCTCCTCCCACGGTCAATACGGCCGTCTGGACGACCCCGGCGACACGCTCCTCGTCATCTCGCGCCAGGTACATCGAGACGTACTTCACGGCGCTGCCGGCCATACCCAGGTTGGCGATGTGACTGACGGACGTAGAGGCGAGCACCACCGACCAGACCCCCACATCAGCCGCTCCCATGGACGTGTACAGGAAGCGGTACAGGACGAAAAACACGATCCCATTCACGACGACCTGCACGGCCGACATGGCCACGTTGACCAGCAATCTGCGTTTCTGTACCATGGACTTCCTGAAAAGACGCCGCGCCCGGTTTTATGCCGGGTGACGCGCACGGGGCGCGCCGGGGTAAAGCAAGCGCAATATACCCCGCCGGGCAGGAAAGGGAAGTGCCGGCTGAAAAACCTCCCCTCAAGCCGCTTCTTCCGATTCCTCCGGCCCTCGGTCCAGGAACTCTTCGGTCGAAAAATCCAGGTAGGCCAGCAGTTGATCCAGGGCCCATGCCTGGTTTTCGACGCCGCTCCACCGGTAGCCTTTCACTACCTCGTCGGCTACGGCGGCCCAGTCTACGGTCCAGTCCTTAAAGACGTGAAAGGAGTACTGCCCCTCGTCGGTTTCGAAGTACATCGCGCCTTCCCCTTCGTCGTATATGCTGTCGGCGCCACCATCCTCCCGGGCCATTTCCGCCGCCAGTACGATCAGCGGGACCTTGAAGCGATAGTCCATTTTATGGACACGCTTGGCTTCGCTGTTCAGGTAGTTTGCCAGCACGATGCAACCGTCGCTCGACTGAATGGCCTCCACCGCAGCCTCCCGGGTTACGTTATCGGCTTCGATTCGGTCGAGCGCCGCGACCACCAGCGGCCATACGGCTACGGGTTCCTCGGCGTCCGCCACATTCTGTTTGCGAGGAATGACGACGGTAAGGGTTTCAGGGTTCATGGTGCCGATCGGATGCAATGATTCGAAAGGGTGTAACGGACGGCGTCTCCTGGAATTATCGGCGGGAGGGAAGGAGAGTAAAATGATTATCGCCCGGACTCCGGGTCGGCGATCACGGCCAACGTGCACCGGGAAGTGCAGATCAGGCGTTCTTCCTCGTCGTAGATGTCAACCTGCCAGACCTGCGTGGTCCGTCCGGCGAAAACAGGACGGCCAACGGCGCGGAGCGATCCGTCCTGTTTGGGGCGCAGGTGGTTGGCGTTGATCTCCATGCCGAAAGTCACTTTGCCCGGCTCACAGAGCAGCACCCCTCCGACGCTGGCCACGCTTTCAGCCAGCGCTACGCTCGCTCCGCCGTGCAGGTATCCCAGCGGCTGATGATGCCGGGTCGTTACGGGCATGGTGGCGACCACTTCCTGTGGTTCGAGCCGGATGAACTCGATGCCGAGTGTTTCGAGCAATCCGTACGGCTTTTGCAGCAAATCCGGGAGCTTGCGATCAGTCATCGATTGTATCAGGTTACTCGTTCCGGCCGCGCCGGCTTTCGTACTCCGTTTCCAGTTCCAGGGCGCGGCGCACCAGTTCATCCGCGAGCGGCGTGAGGTGCTCGTGCTGTGCGACATAGTGGCGCATGGCTTCTTCCAGGCTCGTCTCCCGGTTGACGACCGTGCGGCGCTGCCGCTCTACCGGATCGATGGTGCGTTCGATGGACGCGATGAACCGGGCCTCTTTCAGCGCCTCGCGAATACGCTGTACATCCACGAGGGCGATTTGCGCTTCGTCGATGTGGTACTCCACGCGCACGATGGCGTCGGAGAGGGGTTGACGGGCAAGGGCTTCCAGGATATGCTCGGTGGGGTCGGCCGCTTGCCGGGCGTCCACCCGGATCGGCACGAGCGGCCGGGCCGGCGTCTCAACAAACGAATAAGTGGTTTCTTTCTTTCCGTTGCGCGTGCTGATGTCTACCAGCACGAACCCTTTCGGATCATCCCACTCCTTGAAATTGATGCGCTCGATCGAGCTGCTATAGACAACCGGCGGCGACCCCCCCTCGTTCCGATCCTGGAAGCGGTGGATGTGCCCCAGCGCGACGTAATCGATGGGGGGGATGCCCAGGCGGGCGGCGCTAAAAACGGGTTCGAGCGCAATCGTACTCGTTCTCTCCGATCCGGATAGTTCGGCCCCCTGCACCGTAAGGTGAGCGGCCAGCACGGTCGGGATGGATGGGTCTGCATGACGCGCTACGTCGGCTACGAAATCGATGTAGACCTGTTCGAGGTAATCCCGGATCTCGGTTGCCGACTTCCCGCGGTGTTCTTCCCGGGAGAGTATGGCGCTCCGGATCGGCCAGGGCAGGGCAATGACATGAACCGGCCCCGATTTCGTCTCGATTACGAGGTGGTCGGGCTTGCGAAAAACGGTCACGTTTCCGCTGAGGTAGCCAAAGATGTCGATGGCCGAAGCCTTACCAAAGGAGACAGGGTGATCGTGGTTTCCGACGATCATCACGATGGGTATGCCCCGGTCCGCCACCGGCTTCAAGCACTCGGCGAATATCCGCTGCTCCGTCGGGTCGGGGTCGGCGTTCCGGTATGCATCGCCGCAGAACAGGAACAGGTCGATGTCCTCCGCAAGGGCCCGCTCCACCATGAACCGGAACGATCGTTGAAAGTCCAGCAAGCGGGAATTCAGGCCGGTCTCCGGATCGATTCGGCCGTACGTGCGCGTTCCGAGATGAATATCGGCAGTATGGAGTAGTTTCACGAAAGCGATGGGGTGATATGGAAAGGCAAGGGTCTACCAGCCGACCCGGCCTCCTTCCTGTTCGTCTGGAGCGGCGGGTTCGAGCGGAGCCACCGGGATCGGTACGCTGGTGGATACGCCGAAATCCTGAGGAGAAGGGAACCGCTCATTCGGCACCTGGACTTCCGGCGACTCGGCCGCCCCCTTGAAGAACGTGCCGACCAGGTGCAGCGCGGTATGGGCGCCCTGCCCCCAGAACGTCGAGCGGAAGGTGACCCGTCGGTCGTTGAACCCCACCCATGCCCCGGTAACCAGATCCGGATGCATCAGCATGAACCAGGTGTCGGCGGCATTCTGGGTTGTCCCGGTTTTGCCCGCCAGGTCGTACCCCCCGAGCCCATACTGGCCCTTGATGCGTTGCCCGGTTCCGTAGTCGATCACCCCTCTCATCATGTCGACCACCGTGTAGGCCGTAGCTTCGGAGAGGGCTTCTTCCGGTGCGGGTACGGCTTCGTAGAGCACGTTTCCGAAGCGGTCCTCGATGCGGGTCACGACGGTCGGTTCGTAATACAACCCCCCGTTGGCCAGGGTGCTGTAGGCGGCTCCCATTTCCAGAAGGGTCACGTCGCTCGTGCCGAGCCCGAGCGCCGGCACCGGATCCAGCTTGCTTTTGATTCCCATGCGGTGGGCGTACTGGGCCACGAGCGTCGGGTTGACCAGCTGCGTGATGACGCGAGCGGTAATGAGGTTGTTGGATTGCGCCAGCGCTTGCCGCAGCGTCTTGACGCCCCCGCTGGAGCCCCCGTCGAAGTTGCCCGGCGCCCAGACTTGCCCCGAGCTCGGATCGCGGTACACGAACGGAGCATCGGGTAAGGTGTAATCGGGGGTGTACCCTACGTCGATGGCGGCCGTGTACACGAAAGGCTTGAATGTCGATCCGGGCTGGCGCTGGGCAATGGCGACATGGTCGTACCAGTCCACTTTCAGGTCGCGCCCGCCAACCCAGGCTTTTACGTATCCGTTGCGGGGATCAATGGAGACGAGACCGGCCTCCAGCCGCGTCTTGACCGTCCGAAGCGAGTCCATGAATGCGTTGTCGCCCGAAAGTCGGGTGGTGGCGACGTCCGCGCTCACCCCTTCTTCTCGCAGCGTTTTGTACCGTTCCGTGTCTCTGATCCAGGCAAACAGTACGTCCCGGTTGGACTGGAAGAAGTAGCTGAACGGAGTATACCCCGTCTTTGCCACGTAGGGGGCTGTTTCGCCGCTGAGGACGCCGCCGCATCCCGAACAGCTCCATTCATAGTCCACGACGGCTTGCAGCCCCGGCATGTGTTTGTCTACCGACTCCTTCGCCAGCATTTGCAGCCGGGAGTCCAGGGTGGTGTACACGACCATACCTTCAGCGTATACGTCGCGCCCGGTTTCCTTGGCCCACTCCCTGAGCCAGTTGCGGACGTACTCGGCGAAATACGGAGCCAGGCTGGCCGTAATCTCCGACGAGTTGAAATCGGTCGCGAGGGGAGCTTCCTTCAGTTCCCGGAAATCCGCCTCCGAGATGAAGCCGTGCTTTTGCATCTGGCTCAGCACTACGTTCCGGCGGCGCTGGGAGCGTTCGGGGAACCGGATCGGATTGTAGCGCGACGGATTCTGGAGCATCCCGATCAGGGTGGCGCTTTCGTTGATGTCCAGTTCGGCCGCCGGCTTCCCGAAAAATGTCCGGGCGGCCGCCTCGATGCCAAAGGCGTTGTAGACGTACTCGATGGTGTTCAGGTACATCTCCACGATTTCGCGCTTGGTATACCGCCGCTCGAGCTGTACGGCCGTAACCATCTCCTTCATTTTGCGCCCGATGGTCTGCTCCTTGCCGATTTGCTCGTTGTACAGGTTCCGGGCTAACTGCTGCGTGATGGTCGAGCCGCCCTGCGTATCACCGAAAACCGTCTGCAATACCGCCGAAACCGTTCGGAACAGATCGATGCCCCAGTGACCGTAAAACCGATGGTCCTCCGTAGCGATGAGGGCATTCACTACGTTGGGCGATATTTCCTCGTACGTAACCCAGGAGCGATTCTGGAAGGCATAGCGGGCCAGCTCAACTCCGTCGGCGGTATAGGCGACCGTGGCAAGCTGCACATTCGGATTGTCGAGCTGCTCGAATGAGGGCAGGTCGCCTGCCAGGAACAGGAAGTATATCCCCAGTATCAACGCTACGAACAGGGCGGCCCCACCGAGCACGCTCAACCCGAAAGCGGCTTCGGATTTTTGCGGGTCGTTGAACCAACGGTCGAACACCGTTCGCTTGCGCCCGGGCGATGGAGGGCGGATACCGGCTGGTTCCTGGCCATGGTTGCCGTTGCGCTGACGCACCGAGGGGTCGGAGAAATACTTCTTGAGTTCTTCCTCCGAATAAGGCCATTTAGACATAAAAACCTGCCATTCGTTCTATCAACCGGCGTCCTCCGGAATAGGAGTGAACGTTTCGTCAAGGGCGGCCGAGGCGCTCCCGTCCCACCGGCGAAGGGTAAGTCCGTTCTCATCCAAACGTCCGAACGTCTGCGATTCGTACCAGCACCCGGTATTCACATACAATCCCTCCGGGTACAGAATCCGTTCCGGTCGGTGGCTGTGGCCCATCACGACACAATCTGCCGCCCCGGAAGCCAGTGTCGAACGCGCAAAGCGGCGCAATGCTTCCACGGTGCTTTCTTTTACTTCATTTTCTCCAAAGCGCCGGTTTACCCAGTGGGCCGCCGCCATGCCCGCATCGCCCGGAAGCAGTGTACGGTATAACCAGACCGGCGCCGGATGCCGCAGCCAGGGTTTCAACCGCGTGTAGACACGAGAAGCCGGATCGATGCCGTCGCCGTGATTCATGTAAACTCGAGCGCCGGGGAGAGGTTCTAGCAGGGGACCTTCAACGACCTCCACACCCAGTTCCTGTCGGAAATAATCGAGATGCCAGGGGTCGTGGTTGCCGACGAGGTAGGTTACCCGGATGCCGCTTTCCGTCCAGTCAGCCAGCAACGCCTGAAACCGGGGGAAGCCTTTCGGAATGAGCCGTCGGTACTCGATGTACTCGTCGAATACGTCGCCAAGCAGAATAAGGCGGCTTATCTGCCCCTCATGGGCTCGCAGGAACCGCAGCAGAGTACGCTCGACCTCCCGGTTTTGGGCAGGCTCCAATCGGCCGAGGTGGATGTCGGATACGAATAGAATCAAGAGAGAACCCGCCGGCCGGCTGCTGAGACGAAGAAACCAAGGTACGACACGCTTCGCCTTTACGCAGCTTCCTTTACCGGCTCGTCGAGGTCGTGTCGCCGGGTAGCTCGAGTTCGAGCGGTACAATTGCCGCCGGTGCTTTCGCTGCTTCGGGTAATGGTTCGAGCGGCAGGGGATCGGGCGCCGCAGGGTGTACGGCCGTTTCCTTTCGCAGCGCCTGTTCGGCATCCCGTTCGCGCTCGGTCAGTTCCTCCAGATGCACCTCCTCGTTTGAGCCGGCCTGCGCATTGCTCTCGTACGTATTCATCCAGCGTGGTTGATAGCGGTCGGAGGTCCGATCGGAAGAATCGACACGCATACGGTAGGCGTCGTAGGATTCCTCGTAGGTCACCTGATACGGTTCCTCATCATACAGGTCGTAGGCGTCGGTTTCGTAGAGGGGTTGCGGCTCGCGGTATCCGGGCGGAGGTGTAAAGGTTTCACCCCGCCGGATCAGGCGGCCGTCTGCCAGCACGTTACGGAAGTATTCGCCTACCACATTGAGCGCGTTGTGTCCCCCCTGCCCCCAGTAGTTCGAGCGGAAGGTGATGCGCCGGTCGTTGAACCCGACCCACGCTCCCGTTACGAGCCTCGGGTGCAAAAGCACGAACCACCCGTCGGCGCCGTTCTGCGTGGTGCCTGTTTTCCCTGCGACGTCTTCCGTGATCCCATATTTCCAGCGACTGGGCGACCCGGTCCCTCGTTTCACTACGTCCCGAAGCATATCCAGCACGGTGTATGCCGTAAACATGGAAACGGCCTTCTCTCCGTCCGGCTCGATTCCCGCCAGCAAACGGCCGTCCCGGTCCTCGATACGTGTGACGATAACCGGCGTCCGCCGGACGCCGTGGGCCGCCAGCGTGGTGTAGGCGCCGGTCAGTTCCAGCAGGGTCACTTCGCTCGTGCCCAGGCCGATGGACGGCACTTTCTCCAGGGGGCTGACGATGCCCATCCGGTGCGCGTAGCCGGCCACCTGATACGCACCCAGGCGCTCCGTCAACTGGGCTGTGATCGTGTTTTTCGAGTAAACGAGCCCGTCCCGCAGGGTGACATCTCTCCCCGAGTAGCCTCCACCGGCGTTGCGAGGCGTCCAGGTTTTGCTCGAGCCGGCAAGCTGGATCGTGGTCAGGGTGTCTTTGAGCGTATAATCCGGCGCAAACCCGTAGTCGATGGCAGCCGTGTATACGAACGGCTTGAAGGTGGAACCCGGCTGCCGCCGGGCCAGGCCTACCTTATCGTACTGGTCCGACTCGAAATCGCGCCCCCCTACCCATGCAAGCACATGCCCGGTATGCGGGTCGATAGAAACCAGTCCGGTTTCCACGCGGGTCTTGCGAACACGCAGTGAATCCATGAAGGCGACGTCCCGCCTGAGCGCATCAATCGCATCTCCGGCGCTTTTTCCGTTCTGGCGAAGCCGACTGTACCGGGCGGTGCTCCGTATGTATTCATCTACCAGATCGGTTCGGGTATCCCAGAAATAACCAAACCCTCGGGCGGGCCGTTGCCGGACGTACGCTTCCTCGTTCGGGCCGAGTGTAAAGCCGCTGCTCCGGCTCCATTCATAGTCGGCTACCGCCTGGAGCCGGTCCATCTGGGTTTCTACGGCGGCCACGGCCAGGGTTTGCAGCCGCGAATCCAGGGTAGTATACACCTTGAGGCCGTCGGCGTACAAATCGTATCCATACTGCTCGGTCCAGTTCTCCATCCATTCCCGGACATATTCGGCGAAATGTGGCGCTATGCTCGAGGCCATGCTCCTCTGGTGGAAGTCCAGCCGCAGCGGCTCGCTTCGCGCCTGCTGGTACGCTGCCAGATCGAGCGCCTGACGCCGGACCATCTGAGCGAGCACCACATCGCGGCGCTGCCGGGCCAGCTCCGGGTTGCGCATAGGGTTGTACCGGGTGGTGCCCTTCAACATCCCTACCAGCGTCGCGCTTTCGATCAGGTCGAGGTCGGAAGCGTCTTTGTTGAAATATGTCTCGGCGGCCGCCTGAATGCCGAATGAATTATACCCGAACGGCACCGTATTGAGATACATTTCCAGAATCTCCTGCTTGCCGTAGTTTCGCTCGATCTTGAAGGCGGTCATCACTTCCTTGATCTTCCGATCGACCGTTTCGGCTGAACCGATGTCCGGGTACAGATTCCTTGAAAGCTGCATCGTTAAGGTCGAGCCGCCCTGTGGGTCGCCCCCTACGGTTTTCACCATGGAAGTGAACAGACGGCGCACATCGATGCCCCAGTGGTCGTAGAAGCGGTGATCCTCGGTCGCGATCAGCGCCTTTATCACGTGCGGCGATATGTCATGGTACCCCACCCAGGTGCGGTTCTCCCGGTAGAACCGGGCGATCTCCCGGCCGTCGGCCGAGTACACATAGCTGGCCAGGCTTACTTCGGGATTCTTCGTTCCGCGCAACGTGGGCAGATCCGGAACGAGGGTCATCGCATAGACCACTACCACCAGCACCCCTACCCCAACACCCGCGAGGAGCAGAACACCCAGCGAAACCAGCCGAAAGCGCATACTCCGGAATCGTCCCGCCCGCTCCGGCGTTCGGGTTTCTTTCATCCGACGTTCCGTTTTGTTCTCCATACATCTCCGGTGCTATATGTGCCCCCTGCTCCGAATGCCGACCGATCCGGATCGATTATGCTTAACGTCGTAGATCTGCGCACGTACCCCGGCATTTCCGGATGTGACCTGATAATTACGGGATACGGAAAGAACGCAGGAATTCGTGGCCGAACCGGGCCTGTGTGTGCAACCTATTCATACCGGTTAACTATAATAGCGACTGTTTCCTCCTGAAGAGTCAACCCGGCATGCAATCCAGTTACTACCAGCCGCCGACGCAGTTTTCGGTTTTCCCGCCCGTCATCAAAAACCTGCTGATTCTCAACGGCCTGTTTTTTATGGCCGTGCTCGTTCCTTCCACGCAGACGCTCCTGACATGGTGGCTGGCGCTCTGGCCGATTCATTCCGTTCCGGGATATCCCTCCTTCTGGCCCTGGCAACTCGTCACCTATGCTTTTCTCCACGGAGGATTCTCGCACTTGCTTTTCAATATGCTGGCCCTGTGGATGTTCGGGGTTCAGATCGAGAATGCCTGGGGCTCCCGACGGTTCGCCATTTTCTATTTCGTCTGTGTTCTGGGCGCCGCCGCCGCCCAACTCGTCGTTTCCACGCTGGACCCGGCGCTCTATCCAACGGTCGGCGCCTCCGGTGGAGTGTTCGGGATTCTGTTGGCCTTCGGAATGATGTACCCGGATCAACCGATTTATATCTATTTCCTCTTCCCGATCAAAGCGAAGTGGCTCGTCATCGGCTACGGGGTCCTTGAACTATGGGCGGGTATCACCAACACGCAGTCGGGGGTGGCTCACTTCGCTCACCTGGGCGGCATGGTAATCGGGTTCTTTCTCATTCAGTACTGGCGCGGCAAGTTGCCGGTCGTTCCGCAGCAACGGATGTACTGGTAACCTTTACGGCGAGCCGGAGAAAACCTTGCCCTGTTTAAAGGGTATACGCTGTGCCGAGTGATTTCTGTGCCGAGTGATTTCCGGCGCGCCGTCAGGGCGCCGGGAAGTCGGGTAGGGTCAGCCGTCCAGGGGTAAATGTCGTGAACCGTTTCCAATCATGGTACCGAATGCAGCCGGTCGCGCTCCGCGCGCTGCTGACGATCAACGTAGTCATCTACGTGCTGTGGTCGCTGCTGTTCGTCCACATCGATTCGGCGGCTGTTTTCATCGTGCAGTACCTGGCGCTCGATCCGGAATGGCCCGGCATTCTGTTCAAACCGTGGCAGCTCGTCACGTATAGTTTTCTGCATCTCGGAACGGGTTTTGGAGGATTTATCCACATCCTGTTCAACATGCTCTGGCTGGTGTGGATCGGGCGGGAGTACGAGGAACTTCACGGCCCGCATCGTTTGCTGGCGCTGTACGTATACGGCTCGCTGGGTGGAGCGTTGCTCACGGTGCTGCTTCATGCGGCATTTCCGGGCGTGGGACCGTTCGGAGGACCCGTCCACGGCGCTTCGGCCTCGGTACTTGGCATCATGACGGCCGTTGGGGTTCTTTATCCCTTCAAGAGCGTGGGCCTGTTGTTCATCGGCACGGTTCGGCTCATCTACATCGTCATCGGTTTCCTGGCGCTCGACCTGTTGTTTCTGGCCGGCAGCGGCACCAGTGTATCCGCCCACATCGGAGGAGCCCTGTTCGGGCTGTTGTATGCCCGCCTCGAACAGCGTCAGATCGACCTCGCCTCATGGGCTCGGGTGTTCTTTCCTGAGCGCAGACGGGGGAGGCGGCAAAAGCCCCGCGCCCCACAGGAAGAAGGGGTGCTTAGCCGGATGGAGTCCTGGCTCGCTTCCAGAGGCGGACAGAAAGAGGAACGAACCCGCCCCGCGACGATCCATCACCTGCACAAGCCGGAGCAAATCAACAAGCCGGCGCCTACCACGCTCGAGCGCGAGGTGGATCGTATCCTCGATAAAATCAGCGCCGCCGGGTATGAGTCGCTGACCGACGAGGAAAAACGGACCCTGTACGAGGCCAGCAAGAAGTAGATCACACCCATGCGGACCGCGGCCCGACGCCTTTTCCTTCTTCTCTTCCTGGTGGCTGATGGTCTGCTGCTCGGATTGTTTCTGGCGGGGTACGTCGCCCGGTATATCCCTCCTCGGTTCCTCTGGTGGACGGAACTCGTTGCGATCGGATTGCCTTACTTGAGCCTGTTGCTGGTTCCAGGAGGCATCGTACTGGCTCTTGTCGGCAAGTGGCGATGGCTGATCGTGCATGTCGTGTTTCTGCTGATGGCGCTGTTCCGGTTCGATGCGTTTCACCGGGTGTGGCCTGTTACGGCGGACCCATCGGATGTGCTTACCGTCATGACGTTCAATTTCCCCGAAAGCGCGGGCGGAGTCACGGTGCGGGAGCAGCGGCGCCGCGTGGCCGAAATTGTCGAAACGCACCGCCCGGATATAATCGCCCTTCAGGACGTTAAGGTGATGCGCACGGGTCCCCGCCGATTCGAGGCGCGCCCGCATGTAAGCGTACTGTTCGACTCGCTCGGTTACCGGGTATCTACCGACTTTCAGGCGGCGTACCGGGCTACAGACCAGCCTGTATTCGGCAAGGTGGAGATGGGCGCCTTCCGGGAAATTTTGCTGCGCAAAGATCCATCCGATCTGTTGAATCTGGTAATCGTTCGGGTGCCGTTCACCTGGCAGGGTCGGGAAGCCGTGCTGTACAACCTTCACCTGCGGAGCTTCGGGTATAAAAAACCCTGGACCGAGGACAACCCCGACGTGTTTTCGAAAGCATTCTGGCGTCCGTACTGGCATCGTTACCGGGACGCGTTTCAGATCAGGTCCTGGGAAGTTGAGCAGGTAATCGAGATGGCGAGCCGGGAGACGCTTCCCCTGATCGTATGCGGCGACTTCAACAGCACTCCGCATAACTGGGCGTACGGCCGGCTTCGGTCTGCGCTCGGCCTCCGCGACGCCTTTCTTGAAGCCGGGGCGGGGTGGGGAGCTACGTACCACTCAGGCTACCCGCTCGTCCGCATCGATTTCGTGCTCGCCAGTCCGGAATGGGAGGTCGTTTCGGCCGAGGCGCCGGGCCTTATCCTCTCCGATCACCGTCCGGTGGTAGCTCGCCTGCGATGGAAGGATCCTTGACCTCGGGGAGCCTTTGAATGCGTTGATCGTAGTAACCTCAAGGCCATTGTCATAACAAGTATATCCTTCTTCCGATCATGAGTGTTGTCCGCCCCCGCCGTTTGTCACGCCCCGTATTCGTTGGCCCGGTTCAGATCGGCGGCGGCGCCCCGATCTCCGTACAGTCCATGACGGTTTCAAAAACCCATGACGTGGCGACCACCCTGGCCGAAGTACAGGGCCTGGCCGATGCCGGCGCGGATATCGTCCGGGTGGCCGTCCCGAGGCCGGAAGACGTAGCCGCCCTCCCCGATATCGTACAGGGCGCGGCCGTACCCATCGTAGCCGACATTCATTTCAATTACCAGTACGCCCTGAAAGCCATCGAGGCCGGGGTGGCCAAGGTGCGCATCAATCCCGGCAACATCGGCAAGCCGGAGTGGGAGCACGAGGTGCTGCAAGCCGCCAGGGAAAAAGGCATTCCCATCCGCATAGGGGTCAATGCAGGTTCGCTCGAAAAGGACATTCTCGACAAATACGGCTACCCGCAGCCCGAGGCGCTGTTCGAAAGCGCCATGCGCCACATCGAGATTTGCCGGAAAAACGACTTCGAGGACATCATCGTATCGGTAAAACACTCGGATGTGTTTTTCATGATCCAGTCGTATCGTCTGCTGGCCGAGCGTACGGACTACCCGCTTCACCTGGGCGTCACGGAATCCGGCACGCTGCAATCCGGTTCCATCAAAAGCGCCATCGGCATCGGCGCTTTGCTGGCCGACGGCATCGGCGATACGATTCGGGTGTCCCTGACCACCGATTCGGTGCGTGAGGTGGAAGTCGGGCATCAGATCCTCCGCTCGTTACGGCTTGGTCGGCCGGGCGTAAATATCATCGCATGCCCTACGTGCGGCCGACTCGAAGTGGACCTGTTCCAGATTGCGGAAAAGGTCGAGACGGCCGTAAAGGCGCGCAACTTCAACCGGGATCTGAATGTAGCGCTTATGGGCTGCGCCGTAAACGGTCCCGGCGAAGCCGCAGGGGCGGATCTGGGCGTATCCTGCGGGCGAGGCCGGGCGCATCTGTTCAAGAAGGGCCGGATCATCCGGACGGTAGGGGAGGAGGAAATCGTGGATGCCGTATTGCACGCCATCGAAACATGGGACGACGAGCCTGTTGAGGCGGTAACGAACGTGTAAACCCTGTGTAGTTTCGGTCGTGTTTTCCCGTACCAGGCGTCATCCATAGCCGGACGCTACCTTTTGTTGGAAATAAAGCTCCCATCTTCTTCGAATAAATAAGTAAGGATGGATGCATTATTGACCTGAAATAAGAAGATAGCATTAAGTTACGCTGGTACAAGAAAGGATTCCGGCAAATCAACTCCATTCTAGATAAAGCCTTATATATTCTATTAATGACGCAGTTTGAGAAGCCCCGAGACTGATCCGCTCAGGGTAATTCTATTTACCCGTTGTCCGCTTGACACAGGATCGTTCAGGTAATTAATATCTGCTCCGTCAGGTAAGCGCTTACACAATTCAGCGGACTGAACGCCAGGCGTGAGTGTAACCATCTACGACATAGCGCAGGAAGCGGGCGTTTCTATCGCTACGGTGTCCCGGGTATTCAACAATAGCCGGCGCGTATCCGAGGAAAACCGCCAAAAGGTTTCTGCTGTTGCCGAGCGACTCGGATATCAGCCCCATGTTTCCGCGCAGAACCTGGCGCGACGTAAGCCCAACCTGGTTGCCGCCGTCATCCCGATGCTCACGACCTACTTTTTCATCGAGGTCATGCGCGGTATGCAGGATGAACTTGCCAAATGCGAATACGATCTCATCGTTTTTTCTGCGCCTGCACTGGATGACCTGGATGCCCAACTGGAGCGCGCACTTCAGAAGGGCATGGCGGCAGGGGTGCTGGTATTTTCCACGCCGTTAACCCTAGCCCGTACCGAACGGCTCCGAACGAGCGAGCTTCCTGTCGTTCTGGTCGATTCGTTTCACCCTGAGTTCGATTCGATTTATATCGACAACGAGCAGGGTGGCTATGTGGCTACCCAGCATCTTATCGAACAGGGTTTCGAGCGCATCGGACTGATCCTGGCCAACCCGGTATCGGTGCCGGCCGCAGACCGCCGGCGGGGTTACGAACGTGCGCTCCGGGAAGCGGGGCAGTCCTGTGCCGAAGCACGCATCGTTGCGAGCGATGACGATCATCAGCACGGGTATACCGAAGAAGCGGGGTATGCCGGTATGCGGACACTGCTATGCAAACGCCCCCGTCCTGATGCCGTCTTCGTAGCCTCCGACATTCAGGCGCTGGGCGCGCTGCGGGCCGTGCAGGAAGCCGGGTTGCGCGTCCCCGATGATATCGCCCTGATCGGGTTTGACGACATACGCATCAGCTCCTACGTGGGCCTGACCACCCTTCGGCAGCCGATGTACGAAATGGGTAAGCTGGCTGTCGAAAAACTATTGCTTCGGCTGCAAAGCATGGATTATCCGACTTCGCATACCGTTTTCGCCCCGCGCCTGGTCGTCCGGGCCACCACGGGCGCTCCTCTGCCTGTTGCAGAACGAACTTCGTTGCTCGTCTGAAAAAGAGTTTTATCATGGAGTAATACCCAGATGACGTCTTGTTATCCTCACCTCCGAACGGCGGGTCTACTATTCGCCCTGATCGTCCTCTTCGGTTGCGTGGCAGGGAGCGCCCACGCTCAATATGGGAAGATCCGTGGGGTCGTAACGGATGCAGCCGGTAACGAACCGCTTCCCGGGGTCAACGTGTACATAGACGGGACGACTCAGGGCACATCGACCGATGTGAACGGCGAATACGTCATCATCGGGTTGCGCCCGGACACGTACACGATCGTCGCATCGTACGTAGGGTTCCAGACGACCCGCGTCAATGATGTACGCGTAAGCATCGACCAGACTACCACGCTCGATATTTCTCTGCAAGAAGAAATCGTCCTCGGAGAAGAAGTGGTAGTTACGGCCCAGAGGCCGCTCGTGCAAAGAGATCTTACGGCCACTACGGCTACCGTTACCAGCGAAGAAATCCAGGCCCTGCCCCTTGAAAACTTCTCCGACGTAGTCAATCTGCAGGCCGGCGTGGTGAACGGCCATTTCCGGGGCGGGCGTATAGGGGAAGTGGGCTACTGGGTGGACGGGCTACCGGTAACCGATGCCTACGACGGCGGTCTGAGTGTCTCGATCGAGAATGACATGGTCCAGGAACTCCAGGTCGTTACCGGCGCCTTCAATGCGGAATACGGCCAGGCCATGAGCGGCATCGTTAACGTAGTCACCCGGGACGGCTCGAACACCTTCTCCGGGAGCTTCTCGGGATACCTCGGCGATTACCTTACCTCCGCCACGAATACCTTTCCCGATCTGGATTCGGTGTCTCCTACGGCCGTAAGAAACGGCGAACTCAACCTCAGCGGACCGATCGTGAAAGATCGGCTGTTTTTCTTTACGAGCGGGCGCTATTTCGGCAACGACGGCTGGATCAACGGACGTAACGTATTCGGATTCGACGATGTAGGGATCGACCCTACCGGCAAGATCGCGCTCATGGACGAGGATGGGTTTTCAGGCGATTCCAGCATCGTCCCGCTCAATCCGTACGAAAAAATAAGCGGTCAGGCCAAGCTGACATGGCGCCTGAGCCGGGGTATACGGGTGGCCGTCAATGCCATTCTTAGCCAGGAGGATTACAAGGATTACGACCGAACGTTGTTCTTCTTTCCCCAGGGGCAACTGGATCGGAAACGATGGGGGCGTAGCGTTTACCTGAAATGGACCCACACGCTATCCAACCGGACGTTCTACGAAGCCGGCTTTACGAACAACCACAACGAGTACCGCCAGCGCCTTTTCGAGGATGCCGAGGACGAACGGTACATGCCGCAGGAGTTTTTCGGCTATACCGAACCAACGCGTACGTCCGAATTTCGTATCGGCGGTACGGATAATAACCGATTCTCGCGAAGGACCGACACGTACCTCGGTAAAATCGACCTCTCAAGCCAGGTTACCAATCAACATCTCCTCAAAACGGGCGTAGAGATGCGCCTTCATACGCTGGATTATAACGATGAGTACATTGCCGTAATCCCCGAAATCGACCGGCGTTTTGTGGCCTGGAACGGGAAGTATACCCGCAAGCCTTTCGAAGCATCGGCTTACCTGCAGGATAAGGTGGAAATCGGGAGCCTGATCGTAAACGCCGGTCTTCGGTTCGATTATTTCGATTCCAACGGCGAAGTAGTCGCCGACCCTCGGGATCCAAACGCCGTTCTCGTCGAAAACCGGTTGCGGAACGCCGTGCCGGGTGAGGACGGGTTGCCCGATTTCCTTCCTGACGAGTACTTCAAACCGGCATCGGCCAAGTGGCAGATTAGCCCCCGTCTCGGGGTGGCTTTTCCCATCACGGCCGGCGGTGTGATCCACTTCTCATACGGTCACTTCTTTCAGACGCCCAACTTCGAATTGCTGTACCAGAATCCCTGGTTCCTGCTCGGAAATACAGGATCCGGGCTGCTCGGCCTCGTAGGCAATGCCGATCTGGAGCCCGAGAAAACGATCAACGGCGAGATCGGATTGAAGCAAGAGCTCGGGTCCGGCTCGGCCCTGGAACTCACGGCCTATTACCGCGACATTCGCAACCTGACCGGAACGGCCACCGACCCGATTGTACTCTACAATTCATCCATCCGGTACGGAATGCTCGTCAATTCCGATTTTGGTTTCGTGCGCGGGGTCATTTTGCGATTCGATCAGCGGTTCGGCTCCAATTTCTTCATGAATGCCGACTATACTTACCAGATCGCCAAGGCCAACGCTTCCGACCCGGACCAGGTGTACCAGGCCGCTGCAGCCAAGCAGCAGCTCGAGAAGCAGATCATCCCGACGAACTGGGATCAACGCCATACGATCAACCTGAGCCTCGCCTACAACGATGCCACCCGGTACCACTGGGGCTTCGGGCTCATTGCCGGCGCCGGCTCCGGACAGCCCTATACGCCTTCGCAAACCACCGCTCAGACGGGTGTCATCCTGCCCACGAAAATCCCGCTCAACAGCGAAATCAAGCCGTTTACGTTCAACGTTAACCTGAGCGCTTATAAGGACATAGTCCTTCCCGGCAATACACGGGTTCAGGTGTTCGGTCGGATCGACAATGTGCTCGACACCATGAACGAGAACGACGTTTTCGGCGACACGGGACGAGCTACCTATTCGCTCCAGCGCAACATCGATCAGGGTTCATTCAGGGGGAACCCGGTATTCCTGGATCGATGGTATGTTCGCCCGGACTGGTTCAGTCAGCCGCGGCGGGTCGTAATCGGGTTGAGCCTCAATTTCTGACTCTGGACACAGGTTTGTGATATGCTCGCCGCCGTTTCCATCCATATCCTTTTTCGTTCTTCAACCGGTAATTGAAACAACGGTATAAACGTGCGTACCCGCCCTTTTCCTTTCATTACGGTGTGTTTGGTGCTCGTTCCTGCGATGGGCCTGCTGGCGACCCGCAGTGAGGCGCAACGCCGCGACCAATTGCCCGGCTTTCTGCTGGACCCGGCATACCGGGGAAGTCGCATCTACGAGAAGAAAGCTGTCCACGACGGCAATGAAATAGCGATCAGTTTTTTCAATTACGGTCTCCTCGGAGGAACCGGCGAAGTACGTGGAAATTGGCCCAAGGGCTCCCGTGATTTCTATGTCGGTGACGTACTTCCGCTGGTGGCGCTGGAAATCCCTATCGATCGTAACAAGGATGGCCGAACCGATACGCTGGTCAACCACGTCGTAACCACACGCGGCCCCCGCGCCGGTGTCGAAGCGCAGGGGCCGCCGGGACAGAGCGGTGTTTTCTGGGGGTTCGAGGCCAAACCGGGCTTTGCCGCCGCTACCTCCGACAAACCGGCCATCAGCACCGATACAAAAACGTGGCCCCGTCTGTGGCCCGATCAACCATCATGGATAAACCCGGCCACCGGTCTGGTCGATTGGAACGGCTTTTTCGGCCGGGGAATCCAGAACGCCGATCTGGAATCGTACTTCTGGATGGACGACGAAAGTGATGCCGAAATGTATACGCGTTTCGGATTTCTCCCTGATTCAACCGATCAGTCCCGGCGTGGACAGGGCATTGCGGTAAAAGTACGTGGTCTTCAGTGGAGCCAGTTTCTTGCCCAGGATGCCGCCTACTTTTTATATGAAGTCACCAATACGAGCACCACGACTTATCCGCGCGTGGCGGTGGGCCTTACCGTGGGCACCCTGGCGGGGGGCGACGGCGACTCGCAGGACGACATGGCTTTCTTCGACCAGGCCAACCGCATCGTGTATTCCTGGGACTTCGATAACAGCGGTAACGAGCGGCAGGAAGTCGGATACGTAGGGTATGCTTTTATGGAAAGCCCGGGCGATGCCATCAACGGCATCGATGACGACGGCGACGGAGACCCACTGACGGATCAGGGACGAGACATCGAGGGCCGACCGTACGTGCCCCTGAATCTGGCCGGCGCCAGCAATACGTTTACCTCTGCCGACTTTCAACCCCGTACTCTCAGTCCCGGCGACCCGCTGATTCTTATCGATGATCAAACGGGTCGCCGGTCGGTACAGTATCTGGGCAGTGCGCCGGTAACCGTAACCTCTCAGGGACGGTCGTATACGGTGGCGCCGGGTGTATCGCTGCGTGAGATGCCGGATACGTTGGTGGGGCAGGGCGGCGGCCGTGTGGCCTTCACCCGTCGTAATCTGATCGATGAAGACCTCGACGGCATCATCGACGAGGACGTAAACCTCCACTTCGAGCGTCGGCAGGAAGCCATCGAAGGGGGTGTACGTACCATAGTTACGTTACCGTCGCTTCGCTACAAAAATTATGTGGGGCTTGCCCGAGCCGTCCGCGACCGAGCGGCAACACGCCAGGATTCACTGGATTTCGGCCTGTTGAACCCGATGATCGACGAAGCCGCCGACGACGGCATCGACAACGACGGCGACTGGGACCCCATCGGCGATGACGTAGGAGCGGACGGAGTAGTCGGCACGGGCGACCAGGGTGAAGGAAACGGCCGCCCCGACCGCGGCGAGCCCAATTACGATGCGCTCGATGTGGATGAAACCGACCAGGTCGGCCTGACGAGCTTCTACTATTTCACGCCGCCGGGAGGGCTCCGCATGAACGACGACACACGTCTCTGGCAGGCCATGGCGCCCGGCTTCTTTACGACCAATCAGGAGCTACAACAGCAGCAGCAGGCCGGGGGCATCGACGGCGACTTCATCTTCAGTTCGGGGTACTTCAGGTTGCTTCCCGGGCAAACCCTCCGTTTCTCGCTGGCGCTCGTATTTGGAGAGGATCTGGCCGATATCACCAACAACGTCCAGACCGTACAGGAGATTTACAACCGCAACTACAACTTCGCACGCCCCCCGGAACGTCCGACGGTTGCCGCCGTCCCGGGAGATAACAGGGTGACGATCTACTGGGACTCTCGCGCCGAGGATTCCAGAGATCCGGTGCTCGGCGATGACTTTGAAGGGTATCGGGTTTATCGCAGCACGGATCCTTTCTTCACCGACCCGAAGCGGGTAACCGATGTGTTTGGCAACCCGGCCGTACTCGCTCCGGTAGCGCAATTCGATCGCAACAACGGCCGGAAGGGGCTGTACCGCCCCGGGCTTGCCAATAACCTGTACGACCGTGTCCGGGGTACGCCCTTCTTCCTGGGCGACGATACCGGACTTCGGTACTCGTTCACCGACACGACAGTACAAAACGGCCGGACATACTATTACGCCGTAACGGCTTACGATCGCGGCGACACCGAGCTCGGCTTTTACCCGGCCGAAAACAACTTTGCCGTGAGCGTTGCCGAAGATGGATCGGTCATCACCGGCGCCAATGTGGTAGAGGTGCGTCCTAATGCCGCCGCGCTGGGTTACCGGGCCGGTACGTTGGGCTCGGAAGTGCGGAAAGAGAGCGGCAGCGCCACCGGGGAAGTGTTCGTTGAAGTACTCGACCCCATGATGCTGCGTGAGAATGCCGGTTATACCGTCACGTTCCCTACGGATACCACCTTCACGGTCGCCTCGGAGGGACGTATACTCGTTTCGAGCCAGCGGCTAACCAATGCACTATCCGCCATATTCGACGGAATGCGTCTGAGCTTCCGAAACGAAGCGACCCGCCTCAACGAAGATCGGTCTGGTTGGGTTCAAAAGGGCAGCAAGGGGGATGTCTTCGCCGGCGTCATCAATATCTCGCGGTGGCGTTATACCGGCGTAGCCGTGCCGTACGATTACGAGGTCCGCTTCTCGAACGACTTTACGGGGCAATCGCTTGGAGGTGTGCGTCTCGGTACGTTCGGTCCGGCGGCGGTAGCCGTACCCACCAACTTTACCGTCACCAACACCACACTGGGTCGGTCGGCCGAGTTCGTGTTCTATGAGGAAAACGAGGCGACCCGTAACGGTCGTCTCGATGCCGTCGGCGAGTCGATATATATTTACGAAACGGTAAACGGGGTCAGGCAACCCGCTTTCATCGTTCGTCTGGCTCAGGACTATCAGGGAGCCATGCCGGGCGCCGGGGACGTTGCCCGTGTGGTTACCCATAAACCTTTCTCCACGACAGACCGATATACATTTTCTACCCGTTCCTCCACCATCGATGCGGAGGAGATCGATCTGGATCGCATTAAAGTGGTGCCCAATCCATATGTGGCAGCAGCCAACTGGGAACGCCCGCTCCCGCCTACCATTACCAGCGGACGGGGCGAACGTCGCATCGATTTTATACATCTCCCGCAAAACGCCGTAATTCGCATCTACACGGTGCGCGGCGAATTACTGCGAGAGCTTCGCCATGAGGGGGCCATTAACGACGGGACCGTTAGCTGGGATCTCCGTACCCGCGAAGGCCTCGACATTGCCTATGGGGTGTATTTCTACCACGTAAAAGTGGACGGAATTGGTGAAAAGACCGGCAAGTTTGCCATAATTAAGTAACAAGGGCCGCAGCAGATAGAACAATGAAAAAAGTTTCTGCATTATGCCTGCTCATGCTGGTCGTCTTTTCGCCGGTGCGGGCTCAGGATAAAGTGGGTACTACAGGCCCGGCTTTTCTGGGTATTGGGATGGGGGCTCGGGCGACCGCTATGGGCGGCGCTCAAACAGCGCTTGCGGATGGCCCGAGCGCCCTCTACTGGAACCCGTCAGCCATTACCCGAATGCCCGTCAGCGGAGTCGAATTCTCGACGGCAAGCTGGTTGGTCGATACGCGCATACAGTATGTCGGGGTGGTGCTGAATACCGGACTCGGACATCTGGGCTTCAGTATCATGGCGCTCAATTACGGGGATATGGAAGTAACTACAGAAATCGATCCCGAAGGTACGGGAGAGGTATTCACTCCCCTGGATCTGTCCGCCGGTGTGACATATGCACAGCGGCTGACCGACCGCTTCGCCGTAGGAGGTACAGTCAAACTGGTTCGGCAGCGTATATGGAACGAATCGGCGGCCGGCGCCGCCGTCGATCTCGGGGTAAACTACCACATGCCATACCGCAATTTTCGCATCGGAATGACCATGGCGAACTTCGGCACGTCCATGCGCATGGCCGGCAAAGACCTGCGGAAAGCAATCGACATCGACCCGGAAGCAGGGGGCAACAATCCGAGAAATGCGGCTAACCTTGAAGTAGACGACTGGCCCATGCCCCTCACCTTCCGCGTAGGGCTGGCCATCGATGTGGTACAGGGTGAAAACCAGCGCGTATCCGTTGCTTCGGATTTCCTCGCTCCGTATGACAACGCGCAGAGCGCAAGCTTCGGAGGAGAGTATGCCTTCCGTGATGCTCTGTTCTTCCGGGGAGGATATCGCCAGGCCTTTACCCACATTACTTCCGACGGGGGTTGGACGGCCGGCTTCGGACTCCGATATGCGCTGAATGACCGGCTCTCCGGCTATTTCGATTACACCTACCAGCACTACGGCGACCTCGATGCACCCCAGATGTTTTCGCTGGGGGTAACCTTCTAACTCCTAATCAACCGCATCCATACCTGCCATGTAGTGGATGTATTCCTTTCCTAAAAACGAAGTAAAGACATGCGTAACGCTACAAAGTACCTTACTCTCGCACTCGTGTTGCTCTGGGCTGCCCCGGTATCGGCGCAGACCAAACGCAACGTCACGTTCAATGTCGATCTCAAGCCGTTCGTACAGAGCTGCCAGATTACACCGACAACTGTGGTATCGCTTCCGGGTACGATCGCTACCCCTAACTGGAGCGCCGGCCTCACAAAGCTGACCGATGCCGACAAAGACGGCATTTACACCACCACGCTCGAACTGAATCAGGATACTACCTATACCTTCAAGGTGCATCTAGAGGGAATTAGCGGCGGCTGGGAAGGCGATCCGAACCGTACTTACAAAGTCACTTCGGCCGCCGCGCAGACCGTGACCATCAACGACGTGCGACTGACGCCGACCAACCAGTGTAATGCGCAGAAAAAGAATTACTCGATCTTGTTCGCCATCGATATGGAGACGGCGAAGTTGCAGGGACGTTTCAATCCGGCCAACAAGGACTCAATCGTCGTAGCCGGTAATTTCCAGAGCAAAATCAAGGGGGGAAAGCAAGCTGACTGGACGCCCGCCGCCGCTGTACCGCTCAAGCCGGAAAGCGACAATCCGAATGTCTACACGGCGCTCATCGAACTCGATTCACTGGTAGTGCCGCAGAATCTGCTATACAAATTCGTCATCCGAGCCGGACAGAGCCAGACGGCCAACTGGGAAAGCGTCGATAACCGTGTGCTTGCACTTACAGGCAACGAACCCGATCTGGACAACGACCGCCGGGCGGACGTCATCGCCACCGGCGACATCAGCAAGAATGCCTACTTCAATAACGTAACGCCGAACCTGCTGCTGACCGAGCCCGTTACGTTTACAATCGAAGTAGATATGCGTCCGGCGTATTACCATCTGGCCGACAGCACGAACCTGCCCAGCGATACCCAATCCGGTGACGTCACGCGGGCCATCAACTTTGTTCAGTTGTTCGGTCCGTTGGCTCAGTCCGCTTTCAATGGCGATCCGTGGCCCTGGGGAGCCGAAATTCCTGCCCGCAAGCTGAACGATGCCGGAACAGGTGGCGACCGGGTCGCGGGCGACAGCGTGTTCACTATTCAACTGACGGTTCCGGCCGGGCAGGCTCGCCTCCAGGTAGCCAAGCTGGGCATCAACGCACTCGATAATGAGGCCGGCGTACAGGGCGATCACAACCTGTACCTCACACCGGGGATGACTCCGATCCGCCTTGTCTTCGGTGGGACCATGGTCATGGGGACCAACGGAACGGTGCTGCGCTATACGGACGATCGCGGACCGAACCAGCAAAGCCCCGGCGATTACGACCCGTACATCCTCATCGACAATACGACCAACCCTCCGAGCATTCGCGTCGTACGACGGGGCGGCCTTTCCGACAAGATGACGCAAACAGCGGTGGACCCTGTAGACGGCGAGATTCCGGGCCGGATCGCGCTCCAGCAGAACTACCCGAACCCGTTCAACCCGACCACGACGTTCGAGTATACGCTGAGCGCCACACAACCGGTGCGCGTGCGCGTGTACGACGTAATGGGCCGCGTAGTGGCAACCCTCGTCGACGGCGTACAGCCGGCCTCTACGTACCGGGTTACATTTGATGCCTCCAGCCTGGCGAGTGGCATGTACATCTACCAGCTCGAAACGCCGAACTCGGTCCTTTCCAGAAAGATGATGCTCATCAAGTAGAGCACTGCACAGGGCTATTGGCATCGGAAGCCCCGCACCGGAGCCGACTTTACGTCGGCTCCGGCCGGCGGGGCGCTTTGTAAAGTACCTTTTCTGTTACCTGGGGGTCTTTTCATGAAGTCTCTCCGGCTGCTCGTTCCGGGATGGCTGATTCTCGCTTCTGCCGCGTCGGTTTCGGCGCAGGTCGTTACGTTCGAACCCGCGTTTCCTTCCGTTGATAGCCCCGTAACCCTCTACTTTCATGCCGATAAGGGAGCCGGAGGGCTGAAGGGCTATACCGGGGAAGTGTATGCACATACAGGCGTCATCACAGACCGGAGCGCGGGCCCTTCGGACTGGAAGTACGTGAAGACGGCCTGGGGGACGAACACGCCGGATACTCGACTGGAGCGAATCGGCGCCGACCTGTACCGGCTCCGTATCGAGAATGTCAGGCAGTACTACGGTGTGCCTGCTTCGGAGGCGATCGAGCAACTGGCTTTTGTGTTCAGGAGCGCACAGCCCATAAACGGGGCGTACCTCGAAGGAAAGGAGTCGGGTGGCAAAGACATATTTATCCCCCTCTATAAAGGGGGGGTGGTCGTGCGCTTTACTAATCCCGTTGCCACTCGACTCCAACCCTTTATCGCCAACCGGGATACAACCGTCACCCTTATGGCCGTAGCCCAGGCCGTAACGGGAATACAGAAGCTCGAATTGTACCTGAATCAGTCGCTCGTCAAGACGGTAGCCGACGATACACTCCGGTATGATTTGTCGCTCATGGCGCCCGGAACCTATAAAGCGCTGGTCGTGGCGCATGCGGCCGGAGGAGTAAGAGATACGGCGTCGGCGTCGCTCGTGCGCAACCGTGCTTCCGTACTGGCTTCACGACCCTCCGGTTTGAAAGATGGGATAACCGTCAATCCGGCCGATCCCACCAGAGCAACGCTTTCGCTTTTTGCTCCACGAAAAAGCTATGTATACGTGGTAGGTGACTTCAATGACTGGGAGGTTCGCCCCGAGTATCAACTGAACAAGGATTCGCTCAAGGCAGATAGCGTATGGTACTGGATTACGCTGACTAACCTGCAGCCCGGTCGAGAGTATGCCTTCCAGTATCTGGTGGACGGTCGGTTGCGGGTAGCTGATCCGTATGCCGAGAAAGTTCTTCATCCGGAGGACGCTTTTATCGGGTCACAGACGTATCCCGGTCTGAAAGCATATCCACAGGAGGTTACAGAGCACTACGTTTCGGTCCTCAGTACCGGAGCCGCATCGTACAACTGGCAACTACCCGATTTCGACGCGCCGGAACCCGCAGACCTCGTCATTTACGAACTGCTGTTGCGGGACTTTCTGGCCGCTCATGACTACCGAACGCTGACGGACACGCTCAATTACCTGCAACGACTGGGGGTAAACGCCATCGAGCTTATGCCGATCACCGAGTTCGACGGCAATTTGAGCTGGGGATATAACCCGGCGTTCTATCTGGCGCCGGATAAATACTACGGTCCTGCCAGGGATTTGAAGCGCTTCATCGACGAAGCCCATTCCCGGGGTATCGCCGTCATCCTGGACGTGGTATACAACCATCTATCCGGATCGTCGCCGCTTGTCCGACTTTACAGCAGCGGCGCGTTCGGCCCGCCCACACCTCAGAATCCGTGGGCCAATGTAACGGCCCGACATCCGTTCAGTGTATTCAACGACTTGAACCACGAAAGCGCCGCCCTGCAGTACCATATCGACCGGGCCAATGCATTCTGGCTTACCGAATTCAACATCGACGGTTTCCGGTTTGATCTGTCGAAAGGTTTTACCCAGACGAATACCGGCGGCGATGTGGGCGCCTGGAGTCGATACGATGCTTCCCGCATACGGCTCATCAAACGAATGGCGGATCGCATCTGGGCGGTGAACCCGGATGCCTACGTCATTCTGGAACACTTCGCAGACACAAGAGAAGAGAAAGAGCTATCAGAGTATGGGCTCGATCGCGGCTTCCCCGGAATGCTGCTATGGAACAACATGAACCGGGCTTACAGTCAGGCCGCCATGGGGTATCTCTCCGACCCCAACTTATCCTCCGACCTGTCCAACGTATACTACCGTAACCGTGGCTTTACAGTACCCCACCTGATATCGTACATGGAAAGCCATGATGAACAGTGGCTGATGTACCGCAACCTTGCCTACGGGCCCACTCGGGAGGAATATGACGTTCGCAGCCTGCCGGTGGCACTGGACCGAATGAAGCTGGCCGGCGCCTTCTTTTTCCTCGTTCCCGGCCCAAAGATGATCTGGCAGTTCGGAGAACTCGGTTATGGGTACGGACCCGATGGGCGGGACTGCCTGCGTTCCGGGGATGGACCAGGTGAATGTCCTGCAGGCGCCCCCGACCGTACCGGAGTGAAACCCGTTCGATGGGAGTACCGGCGTGATCCACTCCGTATGAAGTTATACAAAACCTGGTCTGCCTTGCTCGACTTGAGGAACCGGTATGAAGTCTTTCGCAGTCCCGAGACGACGGTTACGATGGATGTGGGGCAGGGACGCCCCGTCCGCTGGATTCGTTTGGTGCATCCGACGATGAATGTCGTGGTGATCGGTAATTTCGATGTCGTTCCGCAAAGCGCCGTACCCCCTTTGCCTTCTGAAGGAGTGTGGTATCGGTATTTCGAAGGAGACAGCATAACGGTGCGCAACCTGAACGCGCCGGTGGCACTGCTTCCCGGTGAATTTCACATCTATACGAGCCTTCCGGTAGTCTCTCCGGAAGCCGGTTTGATTACTGTGGATGCGGATAAACCGATAGCCGGCCTTCCTGAACGGTTCAGGTTGGAACAGAACTATCCAAACCCTTTCAATCCCGCAACGTCTATTACGTATGGCGTATCGACCTCCGGCCCTGTACGTCTGGAGGTATTTGACGTACTCGGTCGCCGGGTGGCCGTACTGGTTGACCACGAGCAAACCCCCGGCCTGTATACTGTTTCGTTCTCCGGCGAGGCCCGGGCAAGCGGTCTATACTTCTATCGCCTTGAATCGGCCGGGAAGGTCGTGACGAAAACGATGACGCTCCTCAAATAGGATCAGCAAACCGGAGCGGCCCGGTAAAGCGTTCAAGTAATGAAAAGCTCGTACGTCTCTGTTCTCTTCGCGCTCTTGTTTATGGGATGCCGGGGATTCGGCCACGCCCAAACGGAGCGGAATCCTGATGGGCCCGGTGATTACACCCCCTCATGGGCGGCCGACGCCATCTATTATCAGATCTTTCCGGAGCGATTCAGGAACGGTGATCCTCGAAACGACCCCACCCGGGAGTCGTTGGAAATCGGCTCGGGCGTACCTGCTTCGTGGCACGTAACCCCGTGGACCGCCGACTGGTACGCCCGTGATACGTGGGAGAAGGAAATCGGTCCCGACTTTTACGAGAACGGAGTTTTCAATCGTCGTTACGGCGGGGATCTTCAGGGAGTGATC
>CBDUBS010000007.1:0-42156 GCA_965365445.1 uncultured bacterium
TCTTGGCGGCCTCGGCTTTGGTAAGATCGTCTTCCACTTCTTCACCGGCCTCATGCAATATGTCGGTCAGGATGCCGCCGCGTTCGGCCTCTACCTGAAACGTGGCTTTGTCCGACTCGACTACGGCGACTATTTCGCCTGCTTCTACCCTATCGCCTATAGCCTTCAGCCACTCGACCAGCGTGGCGGTAGGAATATCCTGACCTACCTGTGGCATGATAATTTCGACCATATCGGTAGTACGTTTCCCTATTCGTAGGTGTACCGGACGTGTTCAGTGAATCAAGCTCTGCGATTCGGCGGCCTTACCCACCCCCCCAAACTGCGATATCTTTTCCGATACGAGCTGCTTAACAGCCTGATATTGCGCTTCGATCAACCGAAGCGGTTCGTAATCACCTGGCTTTTCTCGGTGGTAATCGCAAAAGCTGTCGATGAATGTGTGCTTGAGATTGGTCGAAATATTGACTTTAGAACAACCCAACCGGATACATCGCTGAATGATCTCATCCGAAAGCCCTGTACCCCCATGCAAAGCAAAAGGAGTACTGACCTTTCGGCCCAGTTCTTCCAGCCGGTCGAATGCAATTCTTGGCTCGCCCTTGTAAATACCATGCGCTGTGCCAATGGCAGGAGCAAAAACAGCCAGATCGAACGTTTCGCAAAAAGCAATGGCCTGTTCCACATTGACCAGGTGGGCATCCTCTTCATCCACCGAAATATCCTCCTCCACGCCGCCGATCGCTCCCAATTCAGCCTCGATACCTATCCCTCTCAATTCAGCCTGCTCATAAACGCGACGGGTAAGTGATACGTTGATTTCGTACGGTTTATCTGACGCATCGATCATTACGGAAGTCCAACCGTGATCCATGCAGGCCTCGATCATATCGAGGTCCTTTCCGTGATCGAGATGAAGTGTTATTGGAACAGGCGTCCGATCAGCCAGGCTTTTCACCCACTCTGCCAGCGTTTCGAGACCCCAGTACCGTACAGTTTTCGCCGACATCTGAACGATTACGGGGGCATCCTGCTCGGTGGCGGCATCGATGATCGCTTTCGTACTGAGGTAATCCACCGGGTTGAAAGCTCCCACCGCATAACCGGCCTGCCGAGCGGCGGCGAGAATGGGCTTCATGCTAAAGAGCGGCATTGTAGTATCTTTTTAAATGGAAGGGAGCCGAAACGAACCCGGCGCCTATCGGTAACGGCGAGTCATTTGGCGCGCGGTTCGGACAATCTGATCCTTAGAGGGAACGCAGGCTGCCTCCAGTTCGAGGTTATACGGAATGGGTGTATTCAAGCCGGCTACTATTTCGATTGGCGCATCCAGGTAATCGAATGCCTGAGCCTGGATGTACGAGGCGATATCCGATCCGACCCCGCCACGGCGCACCGCCTCCTGGACGATCATCACGCGCTGCGTTTTCCGTACCGACTTCAGGATCGTTTCGAGGTCAAGCGGCACGAGGGTGCGTGGATCGATTACTTCGACACTGATTCCTTCTTCGGCCAATTCCGCGGCCGCCTCCAGGCTGCGCGGCATCATGTTGGACCATGCTATAAGTGTTATGTCGGCGCCCGGCCTCCGAACGACCGCACTTCCAAAAGGAATGGTATAGGTTTCTTCGGGGACTTCACCTTCCGTCAGATACAACAGTTTGTGTTCCAGGAAAACAACCGGGGCGTCGTCCCGAATAGCCGTTTTCAGCAGCCCTTTGGCATCATAAGGAGTAGATGGCATTACCAGTTTTAACCCCGGAATATGATAGAACAGCGCTTCCAGGCTTTGGGAGTGTTGTGCTGCCACGCCGTTTCCGGTGCCTCCCTGAGTTCGCAGCACGAGCGGCACACGGGCCTGATCGCCTGTCATGAACGGCAGTTTGGCCGCCTGATTAACGATCTGGTCCATGATGAGCATGGCAAAATCCACAAAAAGGATTTCGATTACCGGACGCATCCCCGTCAATGCGGCCCCTACGCCGGCTCCGGTAAAGCTCGCCTCAGCAATCGGCGTATCGAGGACCCGTTTGGGACCGAACTCGTCGAGCAGCCCGACCGTAACCTTGTATGACCCACCGCGCTCAGCTATGCCTTCGCCCATTACGAACACGGATGGATCATTCCGCATCTCCTCGGCCAACGCTTCCTGGAGAGCGTCGCGGTACATGATGACCCGGCTCGGTGATGCGGCGGAGATTCTACCGTCCGAAAGCGCCGTTGACGTATTCATGCGTACACCTGCACTTCATTTAAAAAAGAATCCAAGGAAGGCTTCGGGCTGGCCTTGGCAAACTCTACAGCGGCTTCCATTTCCTGCTCCACTTGCTGTTCGATCTCATCGACTTCCGCTTCGGTAGCACCTCCTTCTTCCATCAGGTACCGGCGCCCAACGACGCACGGATCTTTGGCCATATAATATTCGACCTGCTCTTTCGGCATGTAGGCTCCCGGATCGTTAACATGATGACCCGCATGCCGGTAGGTAACCCCTTCAAGAAGTATTGGGCCTTTGCCGGAACGACACTTAGCCACCGCATCCCGGGTTGATTGGTATACCTCCAGTACATCGTTACCGTCGATGCGGTGGCTTTCTACACCGTAGCCTTCACCTCGTCTGTACAGACGCGGCTCACGCGTCGACTGCTCGATCGGGGTAGAGACGGCATACTGGTTATTTTCGATCATGAAGATTACCGGCAGATCCCACATGGCTGCCAGATTGACACTCTCTCCAAAGGTCCCATGGTTTGCGGCTCCATCGGTGGTAAATACAATGGTCACTCGATCGTCGCCCCTTATCCACGAACCCAGTCCGGCGCCCACACCAATAGGCATTCCGGCTCCCACGATCCCGTTAGCGCCGAGGTTGCCCGCTCGAACATCCGCGATGTGCATACTGCCCCCCCGGCCTTTGCAATACCCGTCTGCCCGGCCGATAATCTCGGCGGTCATTTTTTTCAGGTCGGCCCCACGGGCAATGGAATGCCCGTGGCCGCGGTGCGTACTCACAATAAAATCGCGATCCTCCAGAGCGGCGCAGGCACCCGTCGCTATGGCTTCCTCACCGAGGTAGGGGTGGAGATATCCGCGAATCAGACCCTGGCGGTATAGTTTGATACAACGGGTTTCAAAAACCCGTATGGTATACAGGATCCGATAAAGCTGAGAAAGGAACTGTTTGGAGTAATTAGTTTCCATACCCATCCTGCCTTCGGGCAGACACCGTGAATTGGTATTGATCTCCGCGGTAAAGCGACTCTTCAATTTCCAGGATGAGGTCCCGGCCACAGAACGTGACACCTTCTACCAAAAAGGCAGGGGTTGCCTCGTGTAGTTCAAACAAATCCAGCAACGCTTTCTGGTCGAGGATCACCGTTGAGAGAACCTGTTTTACCTCGGTCAGCAGCAGTCCGTAGCTTTTTTCGTACAGATCATACAGGGAGGCCTCCAGGTTGTGCTCCGATATACTCGGACACAGGCGTGCAGATATGTAGCGGGTTTCTTCCATTATCGGGATACCGTCAGCAAGCCGGAGCCGTTCGATGACGTAAACCGGACCGGGCATATGGTACTGGTGGCCTCCTATATCTAGTGTGCGGCCTGTCTGACGGGTTCGTACCCCGAGCAACTTCGTCTCGGGATGGCGCCCGGCCTCTACCATGTTACGTGTGAATCCAAGGATTCGATCGACAGACCTACCTACCCGCTTATCCTCCACCACTGTGCCCTTCCCCTTGATACGGCGCACCCATCCTGCTCGCTCGACCTCCTGCAGGGCGCGGCGAGCCGTTGTGTTGCTGACCCGGTACGTGGTGATAATATCGTTTTCCGACATCGCCATATCACCGGCAGCCAACGCGCCACTCGTTATACTGGCGATAATCTCTCGGCTGATTTGCAGGTATTTGGGTACAGTCTCGGCGCCTTTCATATCGAAACAACAAACGTTGTGCACAATGAGCTTCTTAGTGCACTAAGTAATCACAAAGATGATTAGTGTCAAGGGTCTGAGAAGTTATTTTGCCCTGCCTGAAGATTAAATGGAAATACCCCTGCGGGGGCGGTCATGGCTACAGAGAATCAACCGGGGGTATGGAGTGATCGTCCGGAGGTGTAGGCGAGGGTTCGGAAAGGATCAAAGACGGGTGAGCATCATCCAGTGGAGCGTACTCCTCCTGAAACATGTCCCAAACCGATAGGAAAAGGGCCGCAATTATGGGGCCGATGACGAAGCCGGATATGCCGAACACGGTAAGGCCGCCGAGCGTAGCGATGAGAACGAGGTAATCGGGCATTTTCGTATCGCGGCCTACGAGAATGGGGCGAAGCAAATTGTCCACGAGGCCAATCAGGAGGGTCCCGCCGGCTATCAGAATCACCCCCTTTACGACGCTTCCGATAGCGATGAGATACATGGCCGCCGGGAACCATATGAGGGCGGAACCAATGGCGGGGAGGAGCGAAAGCACGGTCATCAGCACACCCCAGAGAACGGGCGCCCCGATACCCAGTATCCAGAAAAGCAGTCCTCCAAGGCTTCCCTGCACTACGGCAACCACCAGGGTGCCTTTGATAGTCGCCCGCGACACTTCCGCAAATTTGGTGAATAGCCGCCGCTCTCGCTCATCGCCCAGAGGCAGCGCTCGAACCAGTGTACTCATGAGTTGTTCGGCGTCGCGGATGAGAAAGTACAGAACGTACAACATGATGAAGGACAGCGCCGTAAACCGGACGGCGTTGGAGCCTACACTGAGCGCCTGCGAAGCCAGGTACTGGCTTACGGCTACGGCTGCGCTGGAGAGATTCTCGCGGATGTTGTTCAGATCGATGCCGGCCCGTTCCGCAAGGTCGCGTACAAGTGGAAGGGTCGATTCGACATAGTCGATCTGTGCCTGAAAGTCGATTTCTCCTTCTGCGATTCGTGTATAAACGTGCAGGATTTCCCGCGACACCGCCATCCCGATGAGCGAAAGAGGAATGATGACAATGAGGATGATGCTGAAAATCGTCATGGCGGACGCCAGACCCCTGCTGTTGCGAAGCCGACCCTGCCATTTTTTTCTCAGCGGGTAAAAGATGACGGCCAGGACGACGGCCCAGAACAGGGGGTGTAGCAGATCCCTGATGAGGATGAAGAACAGAAGTGAGGACAGAACGAGGAGAATGACGAAAAATGCATTCTGTACCGTTTTGATGCGCATGGATATAGCAGGTTTAGGTAACCGGATAGGGATCAACTCAGGCCGCGCCGCCAGATCTCGAAAGAAAGCCACCAATCCAGTTCGGCGGCCAGGTGCTTCTCACCACGATAAAAGCGTGCTATTCTGGACTGCAAGAGTTTGTAATCATAGTGGGCAAAGGAACGCGCCGAACTGGAATTTGCCAGATCCTGTACGTAGTCGCGCAAAAAAAATAACAGGTCCGTGCGAAAGGTATCCCTATGCGACAGCCCGAGCTGGTTTTTGAACTGCACCCAGGGTGTGACTGCAAGTGAGGGCAAGGAATAGGGGTAGGTTGTGTTCCCTTTCACAAGGGGAAATCGCTGGAGACGGGGCGTCAGGGTACGGATGGTATGTCGGTACAGACGTCCGTTTCGGCGCGATTCCAGAGGAGTGTGAAGTACGGCCCGGATGAAGGAGGGTTGGGCAAAGGGCATGTAGTTGACGATGATCCCGTCGAGTCGCGCCTGCTCGAGGCCGGAAAGGTTGGGAAACCGGCTCCGTACGGCGAACAGGTCGGCCTTGTGCGCATCGCTAACCCCGGCCGGCAGGGTATCGAGAAATGCGTCCAACTCCGATTCGAGCCCCTGGCGCATCTGTAAGGTCGTGTCGGGAGTAAACAGGTTGGCGCGGTGAAAAAGTACATGAGGGAGAATACCTGAAGCCGCGCTTCGATGGAATGATCCGCGCCGGAGCAGCCGATTGAGGTACCGCCTCCGTCCAATTTCCCCCATACCGCCGTCAATCATCACCAAACCTTGTTCATGGAGCGGTTCATAAGGCCCCATACGTAAGGCGGCGGATGCCGGAGACGCCGCGTTTTTTTGGCAGGCGAGGGTTTCGATGCGTTCGATGACCTCGTGTATGTTTTCGGAGCCGAGCTGTAAGCGCCGGCGCCGGATTCCCTCCGACCGGGCTATTTGCTCTGAGAGAACTACGTCCGGGTCGTCCGGCGCCCCGAATACGTGCGTCTGGAAGCTTCGCCCCCGATCCAGCAACAGGGCGAGCAGAAGCCGGGAATCGAGACCGCCGGAGAGCCCCAGGGTTAACCCGGTGCGTTCTGCAAGTTCCGGCCAGGTAAAGGCCCGTAGCAGATCAACCGGATCCTCTTGCGCCGCCGGGCCGGGTTCAAACGGTGTGGAGTGCAGGTGGAGCCCTTCAGGCGTGCAAGTCAACAGGCCGCCGGGTCCCAATCGTTCGATGCCGCGCAGCAAACTGCGCGGCTCGAACTGGTTCATTCCCATCCAGTAGCTTCCGAAACTCGAAAAGTCGATCTCGGAAATGCCGGAGGCTCTTGCAATCCAATCAAGGCGCGTGGATAACAGGGTACGGTCCTCCATACGGACTGCGTACAGCGTGCGCATACCGAGTGCATCGGTAAAGGCATCGATGCGGTCGTGGGTACATCGAACGCCAACAAAATGCCCGTCCAGGGTATCCATGCCGGACGCGCCCGTCGAAAAGCGCTCCGCCCAATCGCCCTCCAGCAGAAAAGCCACCCCCCCACCGTCGCGCTTTATCCCCAGACCTGCGATAACCCAGCATCCCTCCTCCTTTCCTTTCAGCTTGCCCGAGAGACACGTATCGGGTAACCCGCCCGCTGCCATGTATAGCGTCGGGCTTCGGTAAAGGTGAATCGGTTTAGCATGGTGCAAGGCATAATCCATCTCACCGATGGCATCGTGCGCCAGGGCCGCAAATATCCAGCTCATGGGGTTCTGGGGTGGAAGATTCCGTAGCCGGGTTGAGGAGATCAATATACGGGGTTGAGCCGAGGTAACTTCTTGGCCGGTCGGCGTGCCAATGGTTTATATGGCGTGCCAATGGTTTATATGATGGGCAGTCATCATGAAAACCGGGGAGGCGGATGCCGGAAAGAGGATTCTTCGTTCAGCTGCGGGCATCGACTACATCCATTTTCGATTGATTCGAAGGAAACAGATATTTCTTTCGGCGCGCCGTACCGATATTCCGATGCTTTTCTTCGCGCTAAGCTTTGTGTCGTCGGTTATGATTTCGTGGCCGCTGTGGAAGGTGAATCGGGCGTCGATTTGCCTGTACTATATTCTCTTGCTGCCGGCAATTGCTGCAACACCGGGGCAAACCCGTGCGCAAAACGCAACCATTCGAGGTTTCGTCCGCGACGCATCCGACGGACAACCTCTCCAGGGCGTGAATGTCGTCGTTTTTCGTGACGGGGCGCTGGTGCAGGGAGCGGCGACCGACCTCGACGGGTTGTATAACCTTCGCATACCCTCCGGAGCGTACGAACTGAGGGCAACGTACATAGGCTACCGGATGGTGGTGGATACTCTTTCTCTGGACGCCGGAGAGATTCGGACCTACAACCTGTCTCTGGAGCTCGACGATGCGCGGCTGGATGAAGTGATCGTTGAAGGAGAAAGTGAAACAGGAGGCGCCGCCTCGGTTTCGGCCGGCTTACAGACCATCCGACCTTCGGATATCGAGCATATACCCGCACCGGACGTATCCGGCGATCTGGCAAGCTATCTGACTACCTTACCCGGTGTAGTATCGACCGGCGACCAGGGAGGGCAGTTTTTCGTGCGGGGCGGTGAGCCTACCCAGAATCTGGTGCTGATCGACGGGATGCCTTTGTACCAGCCGTTTCATTTGCTCGGGTTTTACTCCGCCTTTCCCTCCGACATCATTCACAATACCGAAGTGTACGCCGGAGGGTTCGGGCCCCGATACGGAGGCCACCTGTCTTCCGTCATCGACATTGCCACACGGAACGGCAATAAACAACGATTCAGCGGGTCGGCTTCGGTTGCTCCCTTTGTGGCCGGAGCGCAAGTTGAAGGACCCCTGTATCCCGGCCGCGTGTCCATGCTGACCTCATGGCGGCAGTCCATGATCGAACAGGGAGCGGCGCATCTCATCGACCGGCCCCTGCCGTACGACTTCAATGACCAGTTCGCGAAAGTGCACGCCAATCTGACGCCAAACAGTCAGCTATCCGTAAGCGGCATTCGTACGTTCGACCGAGGTGCGATCGGCGTCGCAGGCGATCCAACGGCCGGCGAGGACGACGTCACCTGGAATAACCAGGCTATCGGCTTGCGTTACCTGTTGCTACCGGCCAGTATGCCTGTTTTTGCGGAGATCCTTCTTTCTACGTCGAGCACTCGGAATGAGTTCGGAACCCGGGGCGACCCCTCCCGATCGTCTTCTGCACAGCAATTCCGTGCCTCTGCAAACCTGACCCATTTCCTGAACCTGGCCGACGTCAACTGGGGCTTATTCATAGGCACGTCGGTCCTCGAAAGCGAGTTGGGAAGCGTCTATCAGGATTTGGAAACCGATGAGGAGTTCATCACGGAAGCCGGAGCGTATCTCTCACCGGAGTTCAAGGTACGCGACCGGTTGCGTATACAACCCGGCCTGCGGGTACACGCCTTTCCGAGCAAAGGCCGTACGTTTGTCGAACCCCGCGTCCGGGGCGAATGGCGGATAGGCGTCCATTCACTGAGCGGCGCCTGGGGCTTGTATCACCAGGAAATCGTGGGCCTCACCGACCGACGCGACGCCGGGGATGTGTTTACGGCCTGGGCCGCTTCACCGCTCGTCAAGGTACCTCAGGCAATGCACGTCATAGGAGGGTACCGGGTAAGCCCGATGCAGTGGCTGGACTTTTCACTGGAAGGTTTCTACAAGAAATTGCATAACCTCTCCATTGCGGAGTGGACGGCCTTCCCTCGCTTCACGACGCGCCTTCAGCCGGCGGACGGCCGCGCGATCGGCTTCGACGTACGCGTGGAACTGGATAGGCGGCCGTTCTATGGTTTCGTGAGCTACGGGTTTGCCAATGTTACCTACGATGCCCGGCAGCAAAGCGTCGTATACTGGTTCGGCGAGCTTGAAAAAACATTCCATCCGCCCCATGACCGTCGCCATCAGGTCAACGCCGTAGCGGCAATGAAGGTGGCCGGGTTCGATGTGAACGTACGGTGGCAACTAGGGTCCGGGCTACCCTTCAGCGAAGCGCTCGGGTTTGACCGGTTCATTCTAACTCCGGGACCCACCGACGTGCTCCAGGAGCCCGGATCGCTGCGAGTGCTCTACGGCGAGCCGTATAAAGGCCGGTTGCCGGCCTACCATAGGCTGGACGTTTCACTCGATCGGGATATTGCGCTCTCGCAGAGAGCCGTCATCACCCTCCATGCAGGCGTAATCAACGCATACGACCGGGCCAATCTGTTCTATCTCGATCTGTATACGCTTCGCCGCGTCGATCAGTTACCGCTCATCCCCTCATTCGGATTGAAATTTTCGGTTCGGTAAGCTTATGGATGTCTCGTCTGGTGTCCGATGCCGGATTCCACGGTTATCGCTATTTCTGATCCTTTGCGCTTGTCTGCCGGCGGCCTGCGACACATCGGTGGATCCCATCCTGGAGAGCAACCGGCGCTTCTCCATGTACGGCACGCTGGACATGAACCGGGATACTCAGTACGTTCGCGTCGTGCCCATTCGAGAAACGCTCGATTCGGAAGGGACAGCCGAACCGACCGTCGAGTTCAGATCGACCGATCTGAACAGCGGAAAAGTCATCGTCTGGAAAGATTCAGTCGTTTCCTTTCGGAACGGCACGGTGGGGCACGTTTATTACGCACCCCTTCGGCTGGAAGGAGGCCATACGTATCGCCTCGAAGTGCATACCACCGGGTCGGATGTGGTTACCTACGCCGAAACGAACGTTCCGGATTATCCGAGAGCCATTGTACAGCCCGAGGTGGTTACTGGTACACCAGGGGGAATCAGCGTGGCCGGTTCACAGGTCGTCTTATGGGAGCACGTTCCAAAAAAGCCGTTTCGCGTGGACGTCTGGTATCGGTTTTACAGCTCGGAGCGCAGCCCGTTTTTCGACGTACGCCTGCCCTATGAACCCGAGCAGGGCCGGCTCGGCGATTCCTGGAGAGTGCAGATGGATCTGCGCAAGGACCGTTTTGCACTGGATACCCTGGTAGCCGTATCACTCACCCCTTTGTTCGGTATCGGCATGACAATAACCGTGCTGGACGATCAGTTCGTCCCACCGGGCGGCGTGTTCGATCCGGAAGTGCTGGCGCAGCCGGGGACGTTCAATAACGTTGAGAACGGGTTCGGATTCATTGGCTCCGTCGGTCGTTTTTCCGCCGAGTGGATTCTGAGCAATGACGCCATGGAACGGTTGCAATACCTGACGCCGAAGAAAGCCGGATTGGCTCAACCTCCGTCTCACGCCGCCCGATGACCGGGTCAGGACGGACCGGGGATAGTAAACGTGACTTCGGCAGTGAAGGATGATCCGGAAAAACTGTTATCGATAGCCTGTACGCTCCCGTAGTACAGCCCGGGTTTTAGATTTCCAATCGACCACCGGGTGTTATGGTCCGCATTACCCCGCTTACTTACCAGCCGGAAACCCGTCCCGGGCCGGGTATAGGAGGGCACCATATTGGACGCGCCGGCAGCAGTGCCTACACGGATGTTGTAAGTAAGACCGGAGGAGGGCGTTCTGTCGTCGGTGGCCGCTGCCCAGGCCAACGTAACCTGATTGCCTACCACCGAAGCGGTTAACCCCGAAGGTGCTGAGGGAGGAGCGTTCCGCACGCCGGATTCGTTTCTCAGAATAAAGGCGTTGGTCGTATCCGGAGCCATTTCGCCGACCGCGTACGCATCCAGATCATTGTCCGCATCGTAATCACCCCAGCCGCCCGTCGAGTACAGCAAACCGGGGAAGGTATAGGCAAGTCGAAAAGCACCTGTGCGTTCGTTACGATATATCCCACCGAAGCGGGCGCCTACCGGGTGGCTTCCCCCCACGACAAGAATGTCAAGCCATCCGTCGTTGTCGAAGTCGCCCCACGAAGAGGCGCCGAAAAACGTGCCTTTTTCCAGATGGGAAGCACGGCGAAAACCGCCGCCGGTGTTCTCGTAGATGGTCAGTGCGCCGCGCAGCAGAAACGGGCTGAAGGCGCCTCCGGTAAGCAGAATGTCCAGATCGCCGTCGGCGTCGTAGTCCCCCCAGGAGGCGGAAGCGAACAGCAATCCGTCCAGTTCGACAGATGCCTGTACGAATACGCCACGTTCGTTGCGATAGATTCGGGTCAGGCGGGTCTGGTCGTTCCCGATTCCTGTAATCAGTAGATCTTTGTCTCCATCGTTATCGTAATCACCCCAGTCCAGCGAGCCGTAGGCCACGCCGGGGATGCCGGCATCCACGTTCAAAAACGGTTTCTGTTCGGCATCGCGGTTCTGATACAGGATGGTTTCGTGCACACCGGCGGCGTTTATGCCGGACATGATCAGGTCTTCATCACCGTCGTTGTCATAATCCGCCCAGGCTGCATCACCGGATGCCAGGCCCGGCGCCGAGAAAACGGGCTGCGGAAGGAACGTCCTGCCGTTGGCGCCCTGGTTCCGGAAGAGCTGCGCCTGCACGGAGCCCCCCGCACCGGCGCCCCTGACGAATAAGTCGAGCCAGCCGTCGCCGTTGTAGTCCACCAGCTCAATGCCGCCGCGCCATCGGGGTGAAATCGTTGTGGCAAGTTGGTCGTAGGTGGCTTCGTAAACGTCTTCTCCGCGCGGCCCTTTGTAGTAAATGTCCCCCCGATTGATAAATACACTCGTTACGGGATCCGGGTTTTCGAGTGTGCGCCGGTTTCCGGAGAGAGCCAGATCCAGCAGCCCGTCTCTATCGAGATCGCCCCAGGATGCCGCCGCGTATCGTAAGCCCGGTAACGGGTTGAACATACGCCGAAAGGGAAGCTCCTGAGCGTGAACCGGCGGCAGCATGAGCATTCCGGCAAACAAAATGACGTAATAGGCGAGCAACCTGATATACATGGCAACCTGACTTGATACTCCTGAAAGAGCGGTCCTTGATCTCGTCACTGTGCCCGGGATACCTTCAGGGCATGACTTCGGCAGAGGCCTTTTACTTCGGAACGTGACAAAGGCGTCGTTCACCGAACCAGCGTAACGGATTTAGTCCGCGTACCTGCATCCGTCCGGATCCGGATGAAATACAGACCCGAGGCTACTTCCCTGCCGGAAGCATCCAGGCCATTCCACGGTACCGAATACGTTCCGGGTAAATCCCGTCGCTGTACGAGTGTTTTTACCTTATGCCCCAGCAAATCGAAGACCGTAAGCACTACTTCGGTATGCCCGGAAAGGGAATAGGTGATGATCGTTTCCTGATTGAACGGATTGGGATAACTCGAAATAGAGGAAGGATACCGCTCCGGAGCCGGGTCGGGGACGTCGGTCGGCTGCCCTCCCCCCGACTGCGAGGTGATTCGGAAAGTGGATTCCGGAGCAAACCCCGAGCCGCTATAGGAGGCATCTATGGCCTGAACGCTCCAGTAATAGGTACCCGGCGGAAGATTCGTGAGCGGCCGGCGAGCGATCTGGCCTGCGTTTCCACGGGCGCTTACCCATCGATATCCGGTTTCCACGCTGGCCATGGGCGCTACCACATCGACGGCGCCCGGTCGGGTGCCGACGCGAAGATTGTATGTAAGCCCCGGCGACAGCGACCCTTCATCCCGACCCGCCGCCCACGATAACATCACGTTTCGTCCGGAGACGGCAGCGCTCAGTCCCTCGGGGCTATCCGGAGGTGTATTGACACGCTTCTGGTCGTTCTCATACAGGTTGGTCAGCGGCGCACCGGAAAGGGTCAGGCCGGAATAAAGTAAATCGAGGTCGTTGTCGTTACCGTAATCCAGAAGGGTTGCCGAAGTACCTATCGCCCCGGCAAGCCTGGCAAACGGCCTGAACCGGTCGGATTCATAGCGATATACCAGCGCTTCTCGGCGGCCGTATGCCGTCTCTCCTCCTATGACGAACAAATCGAGCGCTCCGTCCAGATCGTAATCTCCCCAGAGAACGTCGCCATACAGCCCCCCTTCGAAGCGGGCTGCTTCAACGAAACGACCCGCGAGATTTCGATAAACGAACGTCATGCCTTCGAGGACGCGCAATCCGGGGACCGCGCCCGAAACAACCAGATCCGGGTCGCCGTCCTGATCGAAATCCCCCCAGTCGATGGAGCTGAATACAAGGCCGGGAAAGGCGTTGTCGGTAAGGGTAAAAACACCCGCCCCTTCGTTTCGATACAGCCGGGTCAAAAGACCTCCCGAACGTTCAGCACCGGAGAGGGCAACATCCATCAGACCATCGCCGTCAAAGTCGGCGGCCGACGCCGCGCCAAATGCAACATCCGGAAGTCCTGACCCGGTTTCCTTGAACCCTGCTCCCTGGTTCAGATATAAAGCCGTCCGGTAAACGTCGTTATCACTCACACCGATTACGAGTACATCGTCATCTCCATCGTTGTCGAAATCGGCCCACGTTATGTCGCCGGCATAAACGCCTGCACCCGGAAAAGCCAGGTCCTCGAAACGGCCGTCGCCCTCGTTTTCATACAATCGGAGGAGCGGGGCGAACGGCCAATCGAGAGAGGTCGTACCGGACATCAGGAAGTCGATGTCGCCGTCCCGATCATAGTCCGCCCACCCGAAGGAGCCAAGCCAGACGGTGCGCTCGAGCGGAATGAGGGTATGCGTCGCCGCAGGCGCCGTCTCCCGGCTGCGGGGAGCGCCCAGCGCCATGTAGCTCCGGGCCTGGTAAGGGGAAAACATCCTATCGTTACCCATCAGGAGCACATCGGCGATCCCGTCGGCATTGGCATCGGCTGCGGAAACGGCTCCGTAATTGAGCATCGGGAGAACGTGCGGAGCCAGATAAAAAGTAAACGGCTGAGCATTCGCCCTCTCAACAGGACATAGAAGCACGAGAAAGGCAATAATCAACGGGATGCGGGCCGGGAAACGGAATGAAGCATACATACTGTTGCAAATCTCCAAGACAAAACCTCGGCCCGATCCATTAATCGACCCGTATAGACCTCCTAACCCCTGAACAGCGGCGTACATGCCGTTACCACCACAAGGGCGTTCATTCTCGACGGCAAGCCATGAGTACCTGATCGAGGATGATCCCCTCTTTGACGGCGCTGCGGCGCAATAGTCCTTCGCGCTCGAATCCCGCTTTTTCAAGAACACGGATTGACGGCACATTGTGCGAGAACGGCACGGCGAAGATACGAATGATACGAAAAGCTTCGAAGGAATAGCGGCAGAATGCTCTCACCGCCTCCGTCATGATTCCGCGCCCCCACAATGGTTCGCCGAGCCAGTAACCGACTTCCCCTGAGAGGCGCTCGATGTCGGTGAGCAGGCGAACACCGATTCCTCCGACCGCTTCACCCTCGACGTCGATGGCAAACTCGGTTTCGGGAAGGGCGCGCAGAGCGCTGCCGATCCAACGTTTCGCATCGGCGGAAGTATACGGATGAGGAAAAGCGTCGCGAAGGTTCAGCCAGATCAACCGGTTGTTCGCATAACGACACAAAGCGGGTTCATCCTCCAAACGCCATGACCTGATACGGCATATTCCGCAGTCGAGTATCATCCGTGGCCTGTACTCGTTGATTTAAGGAGAAGGCGGCGCCCTGTCGACGGATTCAAACCTCTTTTTCGAGGTGAACCCACTGAGACTCTCCGAGTCCGGGATCGGAGAGCAAGGTACGCAAGGCCCCGAACGAACTGAATGCATACAGGCCGGCCGCAGCAGCCTGCAAAACCCGACGCGCCGCTCCACGCCCCAATCGCTCGATCCGATTGGCCAGCGAGCCTTTCTGTTGACGGCGACGAAGATACTTGAAGGCCAGGTAACTGGTAATCCGGGAGAAAGAAGATTCGGGCTCTATCTCATAAGTGCGAATGGACCAGCCGTGGCGCCCACCGATGGTCTCAAAAGCCCTGCGCGACCAGCGCCCTACGTGACTCGGGGGCAGGTCCAGCAAGCTACCGTGCAGTTCATTGAACTCGATCCGATGGCGGTTCGGCACGGCAATGAAAAGGTGGGCCGCTGGTTCGGTAATCTCGTTGAAGCGTTCGAACAGCTCGTCGAGGCCATCCATATGTTGAAGTACCTGAAAAAGACAGACGGCGCTGAAGGCGCCCTCCTCTATTTCGGGGGCCGAATCCCGTATATCCTTCGGCACGCACGTAATGCCGTATGACCCGAGCGCTTCCAGTCCGTATGAGGAATATTCCGTACATACCACGCTCGACCGGGGCAGCAAGGCCGGTGCGATACGTTTTATGAATGCCCCGTCGCCTGCTCCAATTTCAAGGAGCCGGCCATTCGCGAGGCGGCCCTGGCGCTTAAGGCCCTGTAACACCTGGAGCGTCCGCTCGAACTCCCATTTCCAGCCCGGATAGCCGCTGCGCTGATAGGCAAGCTCGAAAAACCCTGCATCGCCGGCCACGTAGGGATCGGGAAAACCAAATCCGCACCCTTCGCATGATACCACGCTGCAATGGTTCTGCTTCCAGAGCGACTCGATATATCGACGTAACGCCGTATGCCTTTCGGGTTGGGTTTCAAAAAGGACGTAATGCTGTGCAGCGCTTTGGGAATCGACGGTGTACAGCAGGCGGCCGGCAGCGCTCCGGCAGACCGGGCAAGCAATGGCTACAGGGGTATTCCGGTAAAAAGGCATCCGTGACGGCCGAGGGAACGTAAGCGTTTCGGAAAACCGTAAGATACGCTCAACGGCGTTCCCGGGGACGATCTGCAAGGGAAAACCGTACATCCCGCTACGGACCGGAAAGCCCGGAGAACCGGCCTTCGAGCCGATTTCCCCGGGCTTACGTAAAAACGTGCTGCGATGTGAACAAAGGCGACTATTTCTCTTCCGTTCGCTTCAGCCGGAGATGGTTATGGACGTCTTTGATTCCCCGGACAGATTCGGCGATGTCCTCCGCAAGTCGCTTCGCATAGCGGCTATCCACTGTTCCTTCCAGTTTTATCTCGTCGCCATCGATGGTCACCTCGATATCGGATGCGTCGAGGTCGCCGTGCCGGGTCAGACGTTCGCATACCTCATCGAGCGCGCGTGTTTCCACGGGCTTGTAGCCTCTGGGCCCACGTCCGGCGTGCGGACCGCTTTCCGCAGATCGGTTGACCGATCGATCAAAGTAGCCGGGTGTACTACCCGGCCCCTGTACATTAAACGTCCAACCCCCATCGGGGCGACGACCCGCCTCATACCGATCCCCCTGGTAGTCGTAGTCGTGCCGACCGCGAGGATGTTCGGCAGATCGTTGTTCAAAGTCATTTGATGCCAGGCGTCTGCCCGGTGCAAAATCGTCATCCGAATGCCGACGAGAGGTCCCGGAATCCAATCCCCGATCCCGGTAATCCGACCTGTCTCTCCTGTTATAGGGCGCCCTCATAACACGGCCATGGTCTGGTTGATAGAATCATCTATCCAGAAACGAACCTTATTCGCCAAGAGGTTCACCCTGGCCCCCTCCGCCCCGCCGTATTACGTTTTCTTTACGAGGCACCTGCCTGCACGCGCCGGAAGCACCCGGGACTTCAGCGGATAGCGTGTGGAAACACCTCGACGACCGCTACAACGGGCAAATGGTCAGAGGCGATACGTGCGGCGGTTGAATCGTGGGCAGACAGGGACCGAATGAGCGCTCCTCGGACATAAATACGGTCGAGCGCCAGCATCGGACGCGCCGAAGGGAAACTCAACGGCCATGCCCGCTGGTCGTAAACCGGACCGAACTCCAGGTTTAACTGCCGGGTGGCCCTGCATTTGCGCCACGCGTTCATGTCACCAAGCAGAATGGTTGGCCCCTGCAGATCGGGGTGATCCAGCAGCTTCTGCACCTGCCGTTTGCGGGTCCGATCGAGCAGCGCAAGGTGGGTGCTGACGATGCCGAGCGTGGCATCCGGCGATCCGTTCGGTATGCGCGCCGCCAACGCAGCACGGTGCTCCAGTTTATTGAACGACAGGTCCAGAGTAAACACCGAATCGATCGGACGGCGCGAAAGAATAGCGTTTCCCAGCCATCCGTGCCGGTGGAGCCGAGTCGAAACGAAGGCTACATGAAGCCCGAGAGCGCTTGCCAGATCGGTTAACGGATCCTGCCGGTCGAACGGGCGGAGCACTTCCTGAAGAGCGATGATATCGACTTCAAGCTCTGAAATGACTTCTGCGGCTCGCTCGGGCCTGTACTTTCGAGTGCTCAGGCCTATCCATCGATGGACGTTGTAGGTGGCGACTTTTATGACGTGCGATTCGCCATCCCGATACCCGTAAGACTCGGTGACCAGCGCACCCTTTCGCGCCCCTCCGCTTTTTTTCCTTGAACCCTTCATTTATCACCACCGGCGCCACGCCCGAGCTACTGAGGTAGCTGGTTAACCGGATATTGGAACCGCAAGTATACGCGCGAGGGGCGGGTGGGTTTTTCAGGCCAGGAATTGCTTTACCAGATGGATCAGTTCCCTGTTATCGAACGATTTTTGCAGAAAGGCACTGGCGCCTGACTGGAGGCTACGCTCCTTGAGGCAATGTCGTCCGTCCATGGACATCAGCACGAACGGGGTCGTTTCGAAATGAGGAATCTTTCTCAGATTTTGAAGGATTTCCAGTCCGTTGAGTTGCGGAAGGTAATAATCGCTCAGGACGAGATCCGGCGAGCACCGCTCCGCCTGTGCAAGACCTTCGCGGCCGTCGGCCGCGCCAACTACGTGCCATCCTTCCCCTTCCAGAATCGTGGTGATCGATTCCAGAACCGAAACATGGTCTTCAATTACCAGAACCGTTTTCATAGCGCCATAATCAACCATGTGCCCCGTCTCGCCCGTTAACGCAGACGAGCCCTCCAACAGGCTGATCATGCGCCGGTTACCCCCCAAATCGTGACCACTTCCACGGATAGACTTCCGGTGTAAACCAGGAGTACCCCCTTCCGGACAAACTCCCGGAGGTACCGCTATCAAGACTACTGTATAGATTGTGGTCAGTAAATAACCGACAGGCTAATTAGATAGGTACATCTGGCGCATTGTAGTGAACCTCCCATGAAGCCGGGCATGGTCAGCCGTGGACTTCGAACCAGAGAGGCGACAGATCGGTCGGTTCGCCGTTATAGTTTATGGTCAGTTCCTCACCGGCACGTACATCCCGAAGTGCATAAAAGTCGATCGTTTCATTTCCGACATCTCTGACGTAACAGGCATTGGGATGGTACGAATGATTCATGAACGAGCAGGAGCCCATAGCCAGGGCGACGTCTCCGGTCTCATCGTCCCAACCGAAGTAGTAGTGAAACAGACGTGATCGATCCAACCACTGTGTTTCAGCCGCCGGAATCACAACGACACCGGCTCGTTCGATCAACTCGCCCTGCCGGAAACCCGCCGTTGCGAAAACCCCTTTCCCTTTGGGACCTGCAAAACGTATTTCGGTGCACATTGGGCCGGGTGAGGGAGATCCCTTCCGAATCTCCCCCACGAATTATGGATGAGAGGCAGCACTAACACCAGTCAGGAGGGGATTTCCTCCCCGATTTTGAGACGCTGGACGGCAGCCGAGAGGATCATTTCGAGCATTTTCGGATACGGAGTATCCGCATGCGCCGCCATACCGGCCAGATGGCCATCCCAACACCACCCCGGGTTCGGGTTAACCTCGAGCAGCTTGGGGACTCCGTCGCCGTCCAGCCGCCAGTCCAGTCTGGCGTAATCCCTGCACTCCAGGCGGTTGAATAGTTTGATGCTGTACTCTTCAATCATCCGCCGGGTATCGAAGGGCAGATCGGCGGGTATCGCTTTGAGACCCCAATATGGAGACCCCGGCACCCATTTGGCCTCGTAACCACAGATGCGAGGCAACTCGGGGGCGAGGTGCTGAGCGACGTAATCTTCTTCCGTTATCGGTAGGATCGTATAAGCATCCGGAGGGTTTCCGATGATGCCAATGGTTAAATCCTGACCGGGTAAAAACTCCTCGACCAGGAGCGGTTTATCGTAACCGAACTGCTCCCTGATCTGCGAGATCGCGTCGATCAGTTCCTCGGAGGCGCCGGCTACACTCCGCTGCGTGATCCCGAAAGAGCTATCCCCCGCGTTGGGCTTGACGATTACCGGAAAGGAAAACGGAAGGTCGAATTCCGTGGCGTCGGGCTGGATAAAAAAAGCGGCGGGCACCGGGATGCCCAGCTCCTTCGCCACACCCCGAACGAGCGACTTATCGTAGCAATACGCGAGGCATTGCGGGTTTCCACCCGTATACGGTATACCCAGGATCTCCAGCAGCGCCGGTACGTGCAACTCTTTTCGGGGGTCGTTATCAAATCCCTCGTCACAGAGATTGAATACCAGGTCGGCTTTGCCCTTCTGTTTCCGCAGGTCATCCAGAAGCGTTTCGTGCCGATCGAGATAGGTGAACTTGAACTTATCAGACGCTTCAAGAGCCTGCTTTAACCGGTCGATCACTTCGAAATCGTCCTGATCAAACACGGAGTCCGGTTTCATGCCGTCAGGCTTCGAGGGATCGCCCAGCACGACCACCACATGAGGCGCCCGGGAGCGGATCTTTTTGCGAGCGGCGGGCGCCTTTCTTACTCGGGCCGTAGCCAGGATGCGTTGAGCCATCATACCCAGATCCTGGTTTCGCGCAGAATCCGGAACGAGCGCCCCCTCCTGTTGGAAATCCACGAAACCGGCAGCGCCCATTAATTCGCCGAGTTGTTCCGGCGTGTACAATCGTTCGGCATAAAACTGATCGGCCAGCACCCCTTTTTCGGCGTGAGTGATTACCTCTCGGGATATCATGCGCCGGCCGTCATCCGACAACGAGCGCTCCCGGCAGACGAAATGCTTTTTGTCGATCCACTCCCAGGAGCGAGCCTGAAAATTTGACCGCAGGTACTCGCCGTCGGTCACGTCGATCAGGATGCGCCCCTCCGGCTTGAGCACCCTGAAAACCTCCCGGAGCACCCTCAGGTCGTCCTCGATGGTATCGAAATAGCCGAAGCTGTTTCCCAGTATGACTACGACCTCAAATGTATCCGAGGCAAACGGAAGCTTGCGCGCATCGCCTTCCCGGAAACGCACCGGCAAAGCTTCCTTACGGGCCTTCTCTTTTGCTTTCTGAATGAGGTAGCGCGACCTGTCGAGACCTTCCACCGCCTGGTATCCCCGCCGGGCGAACTCGATGGCGTGCCGTCCCTGCCCGCAGCACAAATCCAGCATGGCCGCACCGGAAGAAAGCCCCAGGATGTTTTCGAATACATCCACTTCGCGCCGGGTGATGCCGTCGTCATCAACGACATCGGCGTCGGTTTTGAGATAGAGCCGGTTGAAAAGCCCCCGCCACCAATCGGACCGGACATGCTCCTCCAGATTGCGCACCGGTCCCAGGGTTCGCTGGGTCGTCCGGCTGCCGGTCCGGTTCTTCTGCTGGCTGTTCTTCGACGGCGCCACCCCGGCGCTCCCGTTCTTTCCGTTACTACGACCGTTGCGATGTCCCACGCCGCGTAACGGTTCATCGCCCGGCAAAGGTTCACTCATAGCAGCATGGATCTCCATGATTTAGGTTGACATGCACCACCCGATCCCGACGAGATGGATAGTACAATGAAAACATCGCTTATGCTACAGGAGAAAGAGGGAGTTTGGGATCTTAATAGTCGCACAAGGAGATCGGGGCCATGCTTACGGAATGGAATAGTGCATGAATGAATCATGAATTCAAATGAAGGGTCTGCCCTGCAATGATGTACGTCGATCCCCATGCAAGACGAGCGGGCTCCCGCGCCCGGAAACGTGAAACCATCGTCCATACGGAAACGTTGATCAATGAAGAGAGCGCCACTGACCGAGTGAACCAAAATTACGTGCCAACGCATCATCTGGGCCCGAATCGTTATTTGGGGTTAGATAACTGAATCTGGCACCTGGCAGCACGGGTCACTTCATCCCAGTGGCGCTCTCTTTTTTTGAGCGCTCCGGTCGGAGTTCACCTAACGTCGCGGCAGCCAGCAAGCCGATTGTTTCGTGCATCCTGCGGAGCCGTTTGATTATCTCATTTCCGGTTTCCTCGTCCGCCGGGTAACCGATTGAAACTTTCTTGTTTCGATAGTTGTAAGTATATTGTTACAACACAATAGCTTACTTAGTGCAATCAACTCCGACGGACTTTATGCTTCGTATTTCAACCTCACGTGCATTTGTCGGTAGTCCCTCGAAATCGGGCAGCGCATGGAAGCGAAACGCGCGCGATCTGACCATCGTTACCGCCGTTCTGCTGGTTGCGCTTGTAATTCATCTCACGGGATCCTCTCCGTCATCCCTGCTGGCGTCTGCCGCACTTAGCCCTGTGAGCCTCGAAGAAATTACGGTAGAGGCCGGACCGGATGTACAGAGTGAGCCCGACCGGTCGGAAGTGTTGTGGCTGGCCCGGGCAATCTACTCGGAAACGAAACAGCCCCAGGAGCAGGAACTCGTTGCGTGGGTAATCCGAAACCGCCTCGAGACGGGATACCGAGGCAAAACGTCGTACCGGAGTGTCGTGCTCGATCCCTTGCAGTTCAGCGCTTTCAATCCGGGCAGCCGTGTACGAAAATACTACAGCTCGTTGCAGGAAAACTCCCGGGCAACCGGTTGGAATGCCGCCATCGGCATTGCGCGCAGAGTAGCTACGGCCTCACCGGAAGCGCGGCCGTTCAGCCCGACTACAAGGCACTTCTATAGCGAGCGTTCCATGGTGGGACGCAAGATGCCGGCGTGGGCGGTTAACAAGATGCCGGTAAAGCTTCCCCAAGTCGATGAGCGGCGGTTTCGTTTCTTTGCGGCCGTGAATTGACAGGCCTAACGGGGGTCGGGTTACCCGGCGTGCGTGCATTTCCAATGGTTGGCGAGGCCTGTTAAACTCCGGCTGCTTCCGTCGATACTAAGGGCGTCGAGGGGCTGAATACCGGCGAGCATATGTGCAATCAGAATAAACGGTGAACGTGTCCGCTTGGCGGCATATCAGCCTATATTCAATCCTGTCTTGGCCTTACACAGGGTTTAGTTCGTTTCATTGTTACCCCAGGCGCCATGAAGTCCTCCGTTGCCTATCGTCCGCTTACTGATTATCGCATTTCAGGAGATCGCAGCACACGCGTTCTTATCGTTGATGATCACCCGGCCGTGCGACTGGCTCTTGCCAATACGATCAACGGAGCGCACGACCTGGAAGTCTGCGGAGAGGCCGCATCCGGAACCGAGGCCCTTGCCATTATAGCCCGGACCAATCCTGATGCGGCCGTCATCGACATTTCCCTGGAGGACGTGCACGGCTTGGATCTCATTGAAACCATACGGGCCCAGTACCCCAACCTTCAGGTTGTCGTGTTTTCGATGTATGATGAGAGCGTGTATGCGGAGCGGGCGCTGCGGGCCGGGGCGGCCGGGTACGTAATGAAGAACGAACCTACCCACACCGTATTGCAGGCGCTGCGTACGGTAGCTCAGGGCGAGGTGTATGTAAGTGGCCGAATGGCCGCCCGTATGCTCAACAACCTGGTGGCGGGCAGAACGTCGGTGAGCACGGTTGGCGTTGATACGCTAACCGACCGTGAAATGGCCGTTTTTCAGATGCTCGGCGAAGGCTATAGCGTGGAAGACATTTCGAACCGGCTGCACCTGGCCAGAAAAACGGTAGAGCACCACCGGCGCAATGCACGCGATAAGCTGGGGTTCGGGTCTACTGCCGAGTTGCTCTCGTATGCCGTGCAATGGATGCACGGTCAGGGAATGACGCACTGATCGTTCCGGCTGGGGCATTGCCGAGTAACACCCACGCATCCAAAGGATAATGTATGGGCAACGATGGATGATACGTGTTTGATCGAGATAGATAAAAACTCAGGGGGCGCCGGATTATGTAGCCGGCGCCCCCTTTCTATATTCGGGAATGGCGAGCCATGACCATAGCCGGTCGGCCGCCAAGGTATTTCAAATGGATCACCCACAGGTAACGCCGAAACTCCCCCGGAATGACCCGCCATTCACTCGTGCGGGCGATTGTCCATCCTTCCTTTAACAGGCTCACTATCCGGGGATGCTCCTCTACCCGCTCCCCTTCCGGAATAGTCAGCCATACTTTTCTTTCCTTAGCCATTATCGCCTTTAAACCTTTATTGCCGATGTCAAACGTAATAACCTGCCGCCAGGATCGCGACAGCCATCATACCAAAGCAAAGAAACAACACCGCAAGGTAAGCCGCTTGTTGGAATAGAGGCCGGTCCGTAGCAATACCCCCCTCCCTGCTGCTTACGCTCTCTCTTGCTGCTTCTAACCGTTCGTCCATAACCGATACCCCGTAAGCTTTTACTTACCATGCCTATAGATCTCACATCCGTTCTGTAGTACGAGGATCTTCATGTCGAGTTTTACGCAGGCAGGCGAAATACCTGTAAGTAACCGGTGTGTTGCAGCACCGGACGGATCGAGCTTTCCTGTCTTTCGGAAGAAGCCCGGCAATCCCGGCGCCCTGCTCTAATGGAGAAAGCGCGGCTCAATCCTTTACGACCGTCGTATTTTTTTGCTTGAAAAAGCCGACTGCCATAACCAGCAGGAACGTAATCAGCCCTGCCCCCAGCGTAATCGCCCAGCTTCCCTCGTACCCGACGAGTAAATGAGGCAGCCCTAAGGCAAAAAGCATAATGACCAGCAGACTGCTTATCACGCCCGTCCATATGAGCGTGGAAGCGCCTGTGGACTTTTGAGCGGTACCGTGGGGAGTTTCCGGTTGAAAAGAAGTTGCCATAGGTTTTGATGCAGGTTTAATGATGTTTACGTGTTTTGACGAGCGGAAGGGGGTAAAACCTGTTAGCCGCCAGACTTCAGCCATTGGAGGAGGAAATTTCCTTGTCCTTCCCATCCTCGGCTGCCTGCCGACCCATATAATGACCCGTGCCCGTGCGGCTCATTCCTTCCTGTATGGGACTATCCTCACCCTCATCCCGATCAGGCGGTGAAGACTCTGCTCCACGCCGCACGCCGGAAGCCGCGCCGTCTGCCGCCGGCCCGGACCGGGGCGCCCCCTGCACGTCACCTTCCGCTCCCCTATCATAGGTTCCGGCCTCCTGGTCTCCCGCTTCAACATCGGGACGTATCTGATCCGGCGTATCATCATCTTTAACGATTTTTGCCATACAGCATTGCCTTTCGGTTTAGTTTGCGTTTCAGCCGCAGGTTACACAGCAACATGATTTCCCAGGTTTAGCGCGGAGCCGGGAGTTTCCTGAAGCATTACATCTGCTAACCTGCCGGAAAGCGGAATCTCTCTCGCGAGGCGTATAACCTGCAATCGTAAACCAGTCAGGAGATGGAACTGAAAAACAAGGTAGCGCTCATTACCGGCGGCGGCTCAGGTATCGGTAAAGCCACGGCCCTTCTATTTGCAAACGAAGGCGCTCGGGTCATGGTCATCGGACGAACGGAAAAGGAGCTACAGGATACCGTAGCCCGGATCGAGGAAATCGGAGGGGAAGCGGCCTACGTCCTGGCGGATATAGCCGATGCCGGCGCCATGCGAGCGGTATACGAAACCATATCGGATCGATGGGAGCGGCTGGACGTCGTTTTTGCCCATGCCGGTATCAACGGTGTCTGGGCTCCGCTGGAGGAACTCGATCCGGAAGAGTGGAAACAAACGCTCGACATCAATCTTACCGGCACATTTCATACGGTAAAGTATGCCATTCCCTTGCTGAAGCGATCCGGAGGCTCCATCATTATCACCTCGTCGGTTAACGGAACACGCATTTTCAGCAACAGCGGCGCCAGCGCTTATTCGGCCTCGAAAGCGGGGCAGGTTGCTTTCATGCAGATGGCTGCGCTGGAGTTGGCGAAATACAAGATTCGCGTAAATGCTATCTGCCTCGGCGCCATCGCCACCGACGTGGAGCAGCACACGGAGCGGCGGCATATCGATAAGGCGCGGGAGCCGGTAGACTATCCGCAAGGCAAAATTCCGTTAACGGATGGAGAACCGGGCAAGGCTATCGAGGTCGCTCAACTAGTTTTGTTTCTGGCCTCCGACCGATCGAGCCACATCAGTGGCACTCCTATATGGATTGACGGAGCCGAATCGCTTTTGATGGGATAGAAAAAGGCCCGAGACCTTGCGGGATCTCGGGCCGGTTACGTGTACGGAAAGGGCGCACTACCTCATGCGTGCCGTCCAGTTATCCGCTTGAGGCTCGTAAAAAATTATGGCGGTCCGATCCGGCAACACGTCGATTGCAACCACGTCCGCGAGTCTGACCGCTTCGCGGTTAAGCGATGCTACAACCGACTCGTACCCACCCAGAACCGACCGGAGATATATTACGTCTCGCTGCCTGCGTTCTAGCGCACTACGGTAGGCGGCTGCGTTATCCGTCCCGACAAGCCTATCCGTGGATACGAGAACGAACGATGGGCTCTGGTGGTCGGCGATTTCACGGAAGTCGGCTACCTGGCCGGGCACATTGTGCAACCCTGCGACGAGGTTTACGACGGTCGGCGCGTTGACTGGCTGAGACTGCGCGTCCCCGGCCAGAAAGACCGACCCGGAAAGCAAGCCGGCCAGAACGACCAACCGCCCGCGCGAGCAAAGGGAAAAGAATCGAGTCATCTATTATTGCCCTCCTATTTTGCAACCTGTGTAACCTCCCTATGCGGCACGGCCTGATGGGTTGCCGGTGCGGGGGACGGGTTTCAACAAATGGGCAACTATGAAGGGCGACGCATCAGGCTGCTGCCGGGAAGGCGATGATGCATTAGGGGCGCCGGCGAGTGAATATCATTCGGAAAATAAACTACGCCTGGGACGACTGTTTCTGCCGACGCTGCCAGGTCAACCAGAAGATGAATGTTTTCACTTCGAGCGGCAGGGTGTCCGGTAGGTCCAATGTGGCGTCTCGGGTGAAAACGCTTCCTGATCTGATGTAACCCACCTCACCAAAATCGTCGCATAACGTGTAATTATGATTCCAGCCGGAGTCGGCCCGGAGAAAGAGACGCTTATCAGAAAGGTGGATATCGAAAGTAATCCTGAAAAACCCTGTTGCTACCGCACGACACAGTACTTCTTCGCCCGATGAAAGCAGGTACTCCCGCCCTTTCCATGATCGCCGGTGCATCATGTATTCCTTGCTCTCGGTCCGGCAAACGACCCCCTTCTTAAAGGGTTTTTTCTCAACATGGGCAACCGGCGCGTTGCCGTCGTATACGGTAAACGACCAGGAAAACCATGACTTGGCTCGGGCGTAAAGCATAAAGGATTTTGATAACGCGGTGGACTTCCGGTTCGTTAAATATGCGTCAGGATTTCCATCCTCATCCTGACGCCTCTCCTGACAAGATAGAACACGACCCAAAGAAAGGTAATCATGAAACTTGAGGTTGCGGGATTACATCATGTCACGGCCATTTCATCGGACGCACAACGATCGCTACACTTTTACGTTGGAGCGCTCGGAATGCATCTGGTAAAGAAAACGGTCAATTTCGATGATCCGAATATGTATCACCTGTACTTCGGCGACCGGACGGGGAGGCCGGGAACGATTCTCACGTTCTTTCCCATACCGGGAGCCCGCCCCGGCGCGGCCGGGACAGGCCAGGCGACCGCCATCGGACTATCCGTTCCGGCCGGCTCCCTTTCCTACTGGGCGACCCGCCTTTCCGATAAAGGCATCCCCTTCGCGACGGATCATCGTTTCGATGCGCCCCTGCTTCGGTTCAACGACCCGGACGGGCTGACTCTGGAGTTGAACGAATCCCGGAAAAACAAGTCGATACCCGGTAGCACGCCGGAGGAAAATGCCATCGCCGGTATGCACGGAGTGGTCGTGACAGTCGAGCAACCCGAAGCCACTGTGAAACTCCTGACGGACGTTTTCAATTACACACCCGTAGGCAAGGAAGGAGGTTACGAGCGGTTCGTTAACGAAAAAGCCGATACAGGCCGATTCATAGATGTCCGGGCCGGAGCAGAAAGCCCACGAGCCGTAGGCGGAGCCGGTACGCTTCATCACGTCGCCCTCCGAATACCGAAGAGTACAGCGCAAGCCGAATACATGGAAGCTTTACGAGAATTGGGTTACAGGGCCACCCCCATTCAGGATAGACGGTATTTCCGGTCCATATACTTTCACGAACCGGGTGGAGTCCTGCTCGAGCTGGCTACCGATGATCCGGGTTTTCTGATCGATGAACCACTGGAGCGTCTCGGCGTCGGATTGATGTTGCCTCCCTGGCTCGAATCGAGGCGAGACGCTATCGAAGCCCGCCTGCCGCCAATCGGGATTGGAAACGTATAGAAATAAACACCATGTTACTGCCAGACCACCGGGCTCCTTCGCGGTGTGAGGATCCCCACCGCGGACAGCCCCTTCACCAGAGCGGCGCACCGGCCGAAAAGGCCGATGCCGTAGTCATCCTGATGCATGGCCGGGGCGCAACCGCAGCAGATATACTCGAATTGGCCGACGTACTGAATGTCGGTAGAGTCTGCTACCTGGCCCCGCAGGCGGCCGGAAGAACGTGGTACCCAAACCGTTTCATCGCGCCGATAGAAGAAAACGAACCCGCGCTTTCCTCGGCACTTGGCATCCTGCATGACCTGGTGCAACGAGTGGAAGAAATCGGTATACCGGCGCCGCGGATTTTTCTGGTAGGTTTCTCACAGGGCGGGTGCGTGGCCCTCGAGTTTGCGGCCCGGAATCCCCGCCGGTACGGAGGCGTCGTCGGGTTGAGTAGCGGCCTTATCGGGCCGGACGTATCCTTGACGCACTACCGTGGGTCGCTGGAAGGAACGCCCGTTCTTGTCGCCTGCAGCGATCGGGACCCTCACATTCCCCTTCAGCGGGTGCACGATACGGTAGAGATTTTACGGGTACTGGGAGGGCGCGTACAGGAGGCGATTTATCCGGGAATGGGTCATACGATCCATGCGGACGAGATCGAGCAAATACGCTACTTACTGCACCAGGCCATTTCCTCGGTATGAGCCGTTACGCGGCCGAACGACAATCGGCCCTATCCCCGGCAACCCGTAAAAGGGAACGGCACAGCCTCGTTATGAAGCCGTGCCGTTCCTTCAGGACGCATTCTGTTTAGTCGAGCGTTACCGGCTCCAGCCGGGGAACCATGAAGTGCATGATGGCCAGGGCAATCAGGTAGGCGAAACCGCACACGAAGAATAGAGGCAGATAGTTACCGCCGCTGTACTCCAGCCACAATCCGGTAACCGAGGCGAAAGCCATACCGCCCATGGCTCCGGCGAAACCACCGATCCCCACCACCGAACCAACGGCCCGTTTGGGGAACATGTCGGAGGAAAACGTAAAGATATTTGCCGACCATCCCTGGTGAGAGGCGGCAGCCAGGGCTACGATCAGAATCACTCCCCACATCGAGTCGAGGAAGGAGGAAAGAATCATCGGAGTCACGCCCAGCGCCATGATGAGCATGGCCGTTTTGCGGCCTGCGTTTACGGACCAGCCTCGCTTGATCAGGAAGCTCGAGATCCAGCCGCCCACGATGCTTCCGGCATCGGAGATGAGGTAAACGGTTACGAGCGGAGCGGCCAGCGCGGTGAGCTGAATGCCATACCCTTCCTGAAGGTACTTCGGAAGCCAGAAGAGGTAAAACCACCAGATCGGATCAGTAAGCATCTTGCCTATGGCAAACGCCCAGGTCTGACGGTACTTGAGCAGTTTCAACCAGGAAACCTTTTCTTCCGATTCGGGCGGGTCGCTGTTGATATAGGCCAGTTCTTCCGGGGACACCCTGGGGTGAAGCGCCGGCGAGCGATACATCAGAAGCCAGGCGATGACCCATATGAATCCCAGGGCGCCGGTAACGACGAAGGCTTCGTACCATCCGTACGTCACCGTAAGCCACGGAACAACGATCGGGGCGGCGATGGCGCCGATATTGCTGCCGCTGTTGAACAGGCCCGTTGCGAAGGCTCGTTCGCGCTTCGGAAACCACTCCGCCACCGTTTTTACGGCGGTCGGGAAGTTACCGGCTTCACCGAGGCCGAGGCCGAAGCGAGCAAATGCAAAACCCAGCGGCGTACGCGCCAGCGCATGCGCCATGGCGGCAAGGCTCCACCATCCTACGGCCAGTGCGTAGCCGGACTTCGTCCCGATCCGATCGACGATGAAACCGAAGCCCAGAAGCGCCAGGGCATAAGCGAACTGGAAGGACATTACGATGAAACCGTACTCCGCTTCCGACCATCCGATTTCCTGCTCCAGGGTTTCGGCAAGAATACCGAGGACCTGCCGGTCGATGTAGTTGATCGTCGTGGCAAAAAACAGGAGGGCGACTACAACCCAGCGATAGTTGGAAGGAAGTTTCCCGCCCGTTTCAGTAGGAGCATCGAGCGCCGCCCTGCCCGGCAGTTCATTTGGATTCGCCATCTTCAGGTTCGTCTGTTGCGGTTGAGGTTCATTGCGACAGCACAAGGTTACCGCGCCCGTATCAAGGGATCACGTCCACCGTCTGTCGAGAGCGGTTTAAGATACATTTAATCTTGTTCAGAAACCGCTTACGATGGTCCACACCCGCCGTGAAGCTTTAACAGATAATGACCCGGGTTCGACCAGTGTTACCGAACCCCTCTCCCTGTGTGTATGCCGACCCGGCGATTCCTCACTTGGTGCCTCTAACGTAACACAACGTATCTTTGCCCACCGGATCACGCCGCCGTCAACGTCTCCGGCCTGTTTACCGGCGGATGCAACTCTCCTTCGGAATGGGCAACGCATACGGCGACCACGGCATCTCCCGTCACATTCACGGCCGTCCTGCACATGTCGATGATCCGGTCCATGCCGAATATCAAAGCGATACCTTCCACCGGGATGCCTACCGCTTTCAGAACGATGACCAGCATTACGACGCCCGCACCGGGAATGGCCGCCGTTCCAATGCTTGCAAGCGTGGCGGTCAGGACGATGGCAAACTGATCAACCAGCGTCAAGGAAAGCCCGTATACCTGCGCAATGAATACGGCTGCAACGCCCTGGTACAGCGCCGTGCCATCCATGTTAATCGTTGCGCCCAGCGGGAGAATGAATGAGGTTACTCGCTCGCTTACGCCGAATCGATCCCTGACGGTTTCCATATTGAGCGGCAGGGTTGCTGCGCTGCTGGACGAACTGAAGGCCAGCATATGTACGTTGCGCAGGGTCCTGAAAAAATGGGCAACGGTTATCCGGCCTTTCACGATAACCCGTAGCAGGAGGCCGTACACGCCGACCATGTGCATGAGCAGGCCCAGAAGGACGGCCAGGGCGTACCACCCCAGCGTTCCGAGAATTTCGAAGCCGAACTCTGCCGTAACGGCTGCAAGCAGCGCAAACACGCCGTATGGCGCCGCCAGCATGACGATCTCCACGATCTTGATTAAAACATCTGTCGCGCCGTCGAAAAACCGGACCACAGGTTTCGACTTATTCTCCGGTATGAGCGTGAGTGCAATGCCGAAGAACAGAGCGAAAAAGACGATCTGGAGCATATTGCCCGACGCCATGGCCTCAAACGGATTCGTCGGAACGATGGCGATGATCTGATCCATAACCGAGAGGTCCTCGGCTTTCTCGATGCGCACGGCCGCCTGCTCCTGATATCCGGCCAGCAAACGAGCACTGACTTCACCCGGTATGCCCTCCCCGGGTTGGATAAGGTTGGCGATAACCAGGCCCAACGTGATGGCAATAGCCGTTGTGAGCAGGTACAGCAGCAGCGTTTTCATACCGATTCGGCCCAACTTCGCCGGATCGGAGATGGATGAAGCCCCCACTACAAGGCTCGCCAGCACGAGCGGAGCCGCAATCATGGTAATGAGCCGTATGAATAACGTACCTACGGGACGTACATAACTCAGGATGAACGCCACCATGCCGGAATCGCCGAGCGCGCCGGTGAGGCCTCCCACCAGGGCGCCCAGGATCATCCCTATGAGAATCTGCCAGTGGAGCGCGAGACGGCCGCCGCTCGTTTCGCCGGGCGCATTTGGGACCATAGATGAGCAGACTTAACTCCGGGTAGGTCTGGCAACGAGCCGGCTTCGGAAGAACTCGACCATAACCGGGATCAACGAGACGAGGATGATGGCGATGACTACCAGCGAGAAGTTATCCTGAACCACTGGTATGGTGCCGAAGAAAAAGCCGCCATACAAAAATAAAGATACCCATATGATGGCCCCGGAAACGTTATACACGGCAAAGTGAGTATACCGCATTTTGGCGATGCCGGCCACGAATGGCGCAAACGTCCGGATGATGGGTATGAAACGGGCCAGGACGATCGTTTTTCCCCCATGTCGTTCGTAAAACTGGTGCGTCCGATCGACGTGCTCCCGCTTTATGAAACGGCGGTCGCGAGCCAGAATGGCTACACCTACCTTTCTGCCAATCGAATAGTTTACGGCGTCACCCAGTATGGCGGCCGTAATGAGCAGGAGGAGCAGAACGTGCACATTCAGGGCCGTCGTTACGGCCAGTGCGCCGGCAGCAAACAGAAGAGAGTCACCGGGAAGGAAAGGAGTAACGACGAGGCCCGTTTCACAGAATATGATGAGGAAGAGAATCGCGTACGTCCATATGCCGTAGTCCGCGATGATTTCGGCGAGGTGCCTGTCGAGATGGAGAAAGAGGTCGATGAGGTACCGAAGAATTTCCATGAAACGATCGGGTTAGCAGGGTAAAGCGGCAAGAGGCATACCGGTGCAGCAGAGGCAGAAAGAACGTATGCGTCCGCTGACACGTCCCATGAGCATTTTCGGTTTCCGGAAATGGGCCAGGAAAAATGGCGGCTCATGCTTCTTCCCATTTCGTTCGCGTCTGCCGGTCTGTACACCTGCGTGCGCCGATGGGCGCCTACGGATGTCTCGAACAGCACCCTGCCCCTAAGGCCAAACCGTTCCGAAACAAACATCCTCTTCTTGCCGGATCAACGGTCCATAAAATTGACGGGAATCGGGACGGCGACGGAACATCCACAGCGACAGGCGTTTTCCAACCATGCGGCGAATCATTCGCGCCTTCGATAAAAAGTCATATCGGCGCCTTTGAACTCAAAGCACAAGTATATATTTTACAAGTGTATTATCGCCTGTTCCCTGCCTGCGCGAGAGCAACGGCGCGAGACGGGACAATCGATTTTTCCGACCGATTTTAACCGGGTGAGCGGCTTATGATTGGCAACATCGGCATGGGAGAGCTTCTCCTGATCTTCCTGGTCATTCTCCTCGTATTTGGCGCGAAACGCATCCCGGAGATTGCGCGAGGTATGGGCAAAGGCATTCGTGAATTCAAAGATGCCACGAAAGACATCAAGCGCGAACTGACCCTGGAGGATAATAATTATTACCGGGTTCAGAGTCCGCAGCAGGGCGCCACGATGCCTCGTACGGATGCGTACGTCGCGCCGGAGCAGAAGGCGTCGGAACCTGCACCGACCCCTCCCGCTTCGGATGTCAACGAATCGCAGCGGTACCCTGCCTGAAATCAGATCACCACTGTGGAAAAGGGGCAGGGTCCATCGGGCTCTGCCCCTTTATCGTTTCGGCAGCCCGGCTCAGTCTACCCGACTCCTGATCCACGCTGAAATGAATTCGAGCGCGACAGGAGCAAAGGTTTCCTCGATCCGGCCATACTCCGCCACGGAACCCGTAGTAGCCGTCTGGAACAGGTGGTTGAGGCCGGTGAACACATGGATCGTAACGTCCTTATTATCGGCTTCCAGGAGCGCCCGTTCGATGACTGGAAGGTTCTGACCCGCGTCTACCTGAAGGTCCTTTGATCCATTGAGGGCCAGGACGGGTATTTTCACCTTCCGCAGAACGGGTTGCGGGTCGTACAACAGAAACGACCGGAACCAGGGAGACGCGACGGCTTTCGCCTGCGCCTCGACGAAGGCTTCCTCATTCTGTTCGTTCAGCCCCATAGACTCCCGAGCTTCAGGACTCATTTCCTGAATACTTCTTTTCATCTCTACGCGCACTTTCGCTTGAAGGGAATCAGGATTGTGCTCGTCTTTAACGATCGAAAAGATCCGGCGCTGGAGAACCTGATTGCGCTGAATCTGCCCGGTGGGCGCTCCTTCAGCTAACAGTTCGGATTGCCGCAGCAAAATCTGGTCGCCGGGAAGGGCCGGCGCCGCCAGAAGAACCAGAAAGTCCACTCTTCCATCGCGCGCCGCTACGGCCGGCGCAACGAGACCTCCTTCGCTGTGGCCGATGAGCCCCACGAAGCCAGTATCGATGATAGCCGTGCGGGTGTGCAGGTAGGAAACGGCTGCCCGGGCATCCGAAATGAATGATTCGATGGTTGCCTCTTCGAACGACCCCTCCGATGCGGCGACGCCCCGGTCGTCGTACCGGAGTACGGCAATTCCACTCCGCGTCAGGTGATCGGCAAGGACGAGAAAAGGCTTGTGGCCAAACAGTTGCTCATCTCTATCCTGCGGGCCGGACCCCGATAGCAGCACCACGGCGGGGACCGGAAGGTTCGACCGGGGTATCGTTAACGTTCCGGCAAGCGTTATCCCGTCTCCGGGGTTTTGAAAAGCCACTTCTTCAACGTGATAGGGATACGGAGGGCGAGGTTCCTGAGGGCGAAACGCCTGGCCCGAGTCCACCTCTTTTCTGAAGGTGAGCGGAAAGGATTGACCTCCCTGACGCCACGCGCCGTCGATTGTCTTGCCATCAGCGGCGAGGGTTCCCTCGTAATAAGCGTTCAGGTTCGGCAATTCGAGACGAACGCGCTTGCCGGATACGTCGATCTTCGAAACCGGAATGCCGGTTGCACCCTGGTCGGGGCTGTCGATGCCGGCTCGAAGCGCGCCATCCGGCGATTGGCTGATGTGCAAGACGAGAGTCAGGCCTCCTCCTGGAACCACGAGCTTGCCCCGCCATGTTCCGGTAACGGAATCCGCCAGGGAAGAATCATCGTCCAGTTGAGCCAGAGAGGCGTGCCCCGTCGATCCGGCAAGGAGAACCATACATAACAGCAGCATAGATGCGGAAGGTTTTGTGGTCGAGCAGAATAACCGAACTCCACACCGCTGTTCCTTTAATAAAGGCTTATCTCTGCGGGTGCTTTGGTTCGCAACAGGCAATCTTCTTCAAGAATGAGCCGTCTGTCTCTGGTCTGTATGTCGGCCATGAATGCGCGCGGATTATCCGGCCGCACGACGACGTGCTTCAACCGATCTCCCGCCCTGTAGTCGATGCGCAACTTTTCAAGAGTGTACGAGGACGCATGGGATGTGGACCGCGTAGGACTGATCCGCTCTATGGACGATAGCGGAATGGCTTGCGTCGTCCACATGCCTCCCCCAATCGTCAGAACGTTCTCGTCCACCCGGTACCGCATGCCTGGAAACAGATAAAGAAGAGGCATCAGTCCGGCAACGACGAGGAGCAAGGCAAGAACAACCGACCACACAGACCACTCGCCGGCAACCACCCGAATGCCGAACCCGAACATGATTAGCGCTGCTACGGCGCTTACCAGGATCAGAAGCCTTTCGGATCTCGATCTGTATGTCATGGCATTACAGAGTCAACGGCAGGGCCTGTAGCGCGGACGACACACGCCCGGATCGGTACGGCCAGGCTCCCCCGACGACTACACGTGTGAAAAAGCAACGCAATGTGGGATAAAATAGCCTGCCCCCGACAGCAAGGCAATCGTCTTCCGGATATGATACCGCGCGTCTACCTGCCGGATCGACGGGCGTGTATACGGCAACAAATGACCTTCCGGACGGGGGTTTTCCTGCAAAGGAATGGATGCATCATATACCCGCTCCTGTTGATGGGTGCTCCAGAATAAAATCTGCCCTATGGTGGCGCGCCACAGGAATCTCCTTCCTCATTATCAACCAGTGTGGGCACGGCGTCGGAGGTTATTTCCATTACGGGGGCGGGGAGAACGAGCGAGGCGATAATGGAAACGCCCAGAACGAGCGCTATAAAGAACAGCGACCAGCTGATCGGAATGTGATACACATCGGTCAGCAGCATCTTCGTCCCGACGAACACCAGCACGATGGAAAGGCCGGCCTTCAGATAGTGGAACTGCTCTATCACTCCGGCCAGAAGGAAGTACAGCGCCCGAAGGCCGAGTATGGCAAAAATGTTCGATGTGTAAACGAGAAAGGTGTCCTGCGTGACGGCGAATACCGCCGGAATCGAATCGACCGCGAAAATCAGATCGGTGGTTTCCACCATAACCAGTACGACGAACAGAGGCGTAACGGCCCAGCGTGCGGCGCCGCCGTTTTCGGTGGATTCCCGCACGAAGAAGTGCTGGCCGTGATAAAAATGCGTGACGCGTACGGCCCGGCGCACCAGCCGAAGGACCGGGTTGGCCTCAGGCTCGATGTTGTCGTCTTTTTGAAAGGCCATTCGGATCCCCGTTATCACCAGAAAGCCCCCAAACACATACATGATCCAGTGAAAACGGCTGATCAGAAACGCGCCCGCGCCAATCATCGCTCCACGCATGAACAGCGCACCCAGGATTCCCCAGAACAATACCCGGTGCTGGTATTTAGCTGGAACTTTGAAATAGGTGAAAATGAGGACGAATACGAAAATGTTATCGACGGAGAGGGCCTTCTCGATGAGATAGCCGGTCAGGAACTCCAGGCCGGCTCGCGGACCCATGTAGTGATAGATGCCGAAATTGAACAGCAGCGCCAGAGAAACCCACACGACAGTCCAGATAGCCGCTTCAGAAATAGCGACCTGGTGTGCTTTCCGATGGAAAATGCCCAGATCCACCGCCAGCATCACCAGTACGAACGCATTGAATCCTACCCAGAGCCAGATGTGATTCAAGATCAGACCTCTTTGCCGTGCTTTACCAACCGGTGCAAAACGGGAGGAGGGATGTCATGTTCCTGTACTACGGATGCGTTTTCGGCACAGAAACCGTTGCCGGTTTGCTTCGCAAGGAGCGCCTCGGCCGGCCTAACCGAAAGAGTACGGTGAATTAGTTGGCGGCTTCACGAAATCCTCAAAAACGTGCGTATTTATATCACAGATCCAGTTTAATGATAATTGGTATACGGAACGACCATACCGGCCCTTCCTCTCATGAAAAGACACCCGCGATCCGTTTCTACTCCCGTCTCACTTCGGCTGGCGCTGACCGCCTATTACTTACAGATCGCCCGGGACATCTGCGGAAATGGCCTGGACGTTGAGGAGGTAGAGGCGTTGTCTGCGTATATGAAAGAGGTGTACGTCTGTCCCTCCCTTACCCTTTCCGGCCGACGGGCCAACTAACGATAGCGCAACCACAGGGATAGATTTCCGCCACACGGAGCGGAAATCCGGTTTTTACTGCGCATCTCGAATTACTTCTGCATCATTTCTTAATACCGGATTCGTACCGCCGATAAAGAGTACGGTCGCTCGTCGTGCTTCCATCTTCGGATTGCCGGGCCGCCGCTACGTCCACGATCTTCCAGGTTTCCGGAGGCAAAATCATGATCCGAGCGATACTCATCGTCAGTCTGCTGGTTCTCTCACTGCCCTCCATTCTTCGAGCGCAACCATCCATTTCGGGTGGCATCGAATTTTTGAACCGATACGAATGGCGTGGCTTTTCCATTACCGAAACGCCGGTCGTTCAACCCGGCGTCGAAACGTCTCTGGGGAGGTTTTCGATCGCTCTATGGGGGTCGGCCGCCTTTACAGACCGATCCGCCACGGCGGAGTTCGACGAGGTCGATCTCGATGTGAGTTATACAGCCCCCCTCGGGAGACTGGGCGAGTTCACGGGAGGGGCCTCTTTGTATACCTATCCGCACCAGCGCCGCTTCTCTTTGAAAAACCACACCTCTCCGGAGTTTTACGTCGCAGTGGCTCCGGCCATGCCGCTTTCTCCGGAAGTGGCTGTGTACTACGACGCCAACCTGGGAGACGGGTTCTACGCGTCACTGAGCATCGGACCGGAAGCAGCCATACTCGGACAGGTTTTTTCACTCGAGGGCCTCGCCGGCTATAACATCAACCAGTTCGGTGTGGAGGCCGGATTCAGCCATCTCGATCTATCCTTATCCACTTCCATTGATCTGAAACTCGTGGCCGTTTCCCCACGGGTGATATTCGCCCGGACGTTTATCGATGTAATGAGCGATCGTTTCCTGTTCGGCCTTTCCGTACGGCGTTGAGACCAACCGTTTACGAACCCTCTATATTTCGGCATAACATGGAAACTCCGGGTATCGGCGCCAGGAGAAGTATACGCCGGCAGATCGTACGTATGGCGGCGGGTGTGACTGCCGTCATCGTGGCTGCCTTCAGCCTTATCGGTTACGTGCAGGAACGACGTAACGAAATGAGCCGGATCGACGCAGCCCTCAAACACGCAGCCTATGCCACCGTGGCCCTGTATGGCCTTGAATTTCATGACAGGATCACCGGGCCCGCAAGTTTGCCGGACGAGGACTATCAAGAAAGTGTACGTCGGCTCTCCATGCTGGCTCAGGACATCGGGGTAACCTATGTGTATACGATGGTTCAGGAAGGGAATTCCGTATTTTTCGTAACGCAGAGTGCAACGGCTGAAGAACTGGAGGCCGGAGACATCGAGTCCTTTTACCAGAGCTATGATGAAGCCAGCTCCAGTGTCCATGAAGCATTTGCCGGAACGGATATTGTTTTCGATGAAGCGAAGGACCGATGGGGGTTTTTCCGTACCGTTCTGATACCTTTTCGGACCGGCAGCGGGCGAACATTTGTCGCAGGCGCCGATATCGACATGAGCCTCGTTGAGCAAGCGGCGCTAAAAGTGCTCCTCCGATCGCTGGGTATCGGGCTGATATTGTTTTTCGTTGTCTCGCTGACGGCAGCCGCCGTTGCCGGGCGCCTCGCGGCGCCTCTCGTCCAGCTGAGCGCCATAATTGAAGCATTGATCAACAGCGGACTGGTGCTGGACGAGAAAAGGCGCACCCAACTGGCCGCTCTGGCTGGCGGCCGCACTTATGAGACGGCCACACTGGCACACAGCTTCGACCTCCTGACGAAGCACCTTCAGGAAGCATTAAACACGCTTCGGATAGCAAAGGAACACGTTGAAGAACGGGTGCGAGAAGCAACGCAGGAACTGGCCGGACAGAAAGAGTATCTTTCACGGAGTATCTCCCGGATACTTTGCGAAATGGGTCGACTGGCCGAGGGCGACTTAAACGCCCGGCTCGAGGTGACGGGTGACGATGAGATTTCCAGTCTGAGCATCGGCTTCAATCATGCCGTGGACCGAATGCGCCATGTAATGAGTCGTTTGAGTGAGACGATCGAGCGGACGGCAAACATTACGAGCGAAGTTGACGCTCTGACTACCGAATTGTCGGATAAGGCCCGGAAGCAGTCGGCTCTGGCACAGGATGTACATGCTGTTGTTGAAAGCATGGTCACATCCATTCAAAATAGTTCGGAAAATGCAGCCCGAGCATCTCATCTGGCGCTGGAGAACGGCCGGGTTGCCGGCGAAGGAGGTGAGGTCGTACGTCATACCACATCGAAAATCCGTCGTATCGCCGGGACGACGCAGACCTCATCGGAAAGCATCCAGCGGCTCGACGAAACAAGCATTCGGATCGGAGAAATCGTTGACCTGATTCACGCCATTTCGGAGCAGACCCATTTGCTGGCCCTCAACGCAGCAATCGAAGCCGCCCGGGCGGGTGATCAGGGACGCGGCTTTGCCGTCGTTGCAGACGAAGTGAGGAAGCTCTCGGAGCGCACGAAAGAGGCCACCCGATCGGTTTCTGAAATGGTAAGCTCTCTACAAGACGACACGAGCCGGGCGACCGGACTGTTCGAGCAGGGAATGCGAGAAGTATCCGAAGGGCTGGAACTGGCCGACCGCGCCGGAGAGGCGATGAATCTGATCGTGAAACAGGCACGAAGTGCATCCGAAACAGCCGGTCATATCGCAACGATGAGCGACCGGCAAGCCGAGCAAAGCCGGGTGATATTCGACAAAGTCGATAGTATATCGACTTCCTCTCGTAATGCGGCCGGAGACATCGAACGCGTATCTGAGGCAGTACGCGTGCTCAATGACCTGACGAGAGAATTGTTGGATTTACAGTCCCAATTTCAGGTATGCACCCTGGGCCGCCCGCTTGAAACCGCTTGAGTGACAGGCTGATCCGCCGTCTATCACTCGCTCGTGTAGAGCCACTCCGGCACGAACAGCAGCACATCGTTCTTCGCTTCATTGTAAATCCGGTCATAGTGCTCCTTCAACTCCTTTAGCACCGTATTGACCTCCCTGCCTTCGAGACTGGCGATGATCCGGGCCTGGGCATACATCGAAACGATGGCTCTTGCCCGGAGATCGACCAGCTCGCCAAACAACTGATTGGCGGCAATTTCGAGTACTTCGGTTCCCTTGTCCATGTTCTGTAGCGAGCCGTGTTTACATTACAGCGGAGTATCAGTGAGGCAAAATAAGACAAACTGGTTTAAGAGCGCCCTGTAAAGGCCGATACTTGATGAAGCGGACAGGGTGATGCAGCCCCTCCCTGCTCGCATCGCAGCCCTTGGTGTCCACTTCCACCGGGGCTGCAATCGTATGGGGACGCCCGTATTTTAAGGACACTCGTTTCGAGTCTATTCCGCGGCTACCGAGCAGTTGCGAACCACCGGCTCAGGCAGCGTTCTGAGAACGAATATCCACCCCGTTTTTTTGTGCTTCATAAACGCGCAGCGGCGGGGCGTTCAGAATGACGAACTCGGAACCAACCTTGTAGAAATAACGGCGCAGGTGGTTTTGCAGATGCTCGTCGGCCTGCCAGAAGGTTTGGTACGCCAGGAATTTTCCTCCCGGCTCCAGCACTTCGTAGCTCTGCCGCACCAGGTCATCGCGGTGTTTGTCGGGTAGCCACGAAAAGGGAATTCCGGAAAGGATATACGAGGCCCTGCTTACGCCCTGGGATTGGAGAATCTGCTTTACATTCCTGACATCGTCGTGGCAGACCACCACCCTGGGGTCCCTGAATGTTCTGCGAAGTATATCTACAAAGTTTTCGTTCAGTTCTATAAGGATCAGTTTCGAGTTGGCGGGCAGATGATCCAGAAGATATCGTGTAATGATGCCTGTCCCCGGTCCAAATTCAACTACCACCCTGGCCGAGGAAAAATCCATCTTCTCGGCTAAACGATTTATCCCGAAAGCGGATGTCGGCGTGATGGAAGCAACGTTGCGATCCTTGATGAAGTTCTTGATATAGGTCAGGGTGCTCATTTGAAACAGAGTGGCAGTGACTCGGCTGATGGTTGAATGGCGCCAATGGGGGCCTGGTTTCCCCCATCAGGGTAAGCTATGTTACGACTGATACGTGTAGCAAGAGGTAACGAAATCGTATTCCAGAGGGCGGGCGAAACGGGTCCCCCTTGCTGAGCGATCAGAAGAGGATATGGAGGGGAAGGGCCGATAGAGCCGGCAAGGCAGCATCCTTGGGCGAAACGACCGGCTCTGGAAGGGGCCATTCGATTGCCAGATCGGGGTCGTCCCAGCGTATCCCCTTTTCCGAAGCTTTATCGTAGAGAGCCGTGCATTTGTAATGCACGGTAGCATGTAAGCTGGTGACCTGAAACCCGTGGGCAAAACCGGATGGAATATACAGCTGGCGCAGGGTCTCCGAAGAGAGAGTGACCCCAACCCATTGGCCAAAGGTCGGGGATTGCGTACGAAGGTCTACGGCAACGTCAAAAACCTCCCCTTCCATTACCGTAATCAGCTTTCCCTGTGGTGACGGGTTTTGAAAATGCAACCCTCTCAGAACACCACGGGCAGAGCGTGAGAGGTTATCCTGAACGAAGGCGGCCTCCAGATCATAACGCCGGTCGTTCCATATCTCCGCAAAAACGCCACGCTCATCAGGGTACAGGATCGGCTCGAACAGGATGACGCCGGTAAGATCTAGCTCGCGACGGTTCATGCTTCTGCTGGATGCTCTCTCGAAAGGGCACGGAGGTATTCCCCATAGGTGTTCTCTCCCATTGCTTCACCCAGAGTACACAGGTCAGATGAAGAGATCCACCCCTGGCGCCAGGCAACCTCTTCCGGGCATCCCACCTTCATGCCTTGTCGGGCCTCGATAGTCTGGATGAACGAGGATGCTTGCTGGAGCGACTCGTGCGTTCCGGTGTCGAGCCAGGCCATTCCGCGTTGAAGTATCTCGACGGTTAGCTTACCTCTATCCAGATAAGCCTGGTTGATGTCGGTAATCTCGAGCTCACCGCGTGCGGAAGGACGAATCGACCGCGCTATTTCGGTTACCGTAGCGTCATAGAAATAGAGGCCGGTTACCGCGTACGGCGAGGCAGGATGCTTCGGTTTTTCCTCAATCCGAATAGCTCGAGCCTGTCCATCAAATTCAACGACACCGTATCGTTGGGGATCCTTCACAGGATAAGCAAAGATGCGCGCCCCCTGAGAAAGGCCGGCGGCTCGCGTCAATTTTTCCTGAAAACCGGCTCCGTAAAACACATTGTCGCCCAGAATGAGGCAAACAGGGTTGCCGTGGATGAATTCCGCCCCGATCAGAAATGCCTGAGCTATGCCCTCCGGTGCGGGTTGCTCGGCATAGGCGAATCGCACGCCCCAGGCGCCGCCGTCGCCCAGTAAATCTCTGAAATGTGGCAGGTCGCGCGGTGTGGAAATGATCAGTATATCCCGGATGCCCGCCAGCATCAATGTCGATACCGGGTAATAGATCATCGGCTTATCATAAACCGGCAAGAGTTGCTTGCTGACCACGGCCGTCGACGGCCACAGCCTCTTCCCCGCCCCCCCTGCCAGTATGATGCCTTTCATCGGGCCGAATACGCTTTTATAAACCGTGTTCTTGAATCATCCGCAAGATAGGCATGAGCCGGCAAACACACGAGGAACGCCACCGTAGCCCTGTATAAACGTAAGGAGGCTCCCGTTATTGAAGCGGGAGCCTCCTTGCATG
>CBDUBS010000008.1:0-40983 GCA_965365445.1 uncultured bacterium
CCGTGCCCATGGCGTACTGATTGTTCTCGATGATGAGCACGAGCGGCAGTTCATACAACCCCGCCAGGTTGATCGCCTCGTGGAAAGCGCCCTGGTTGGCCGCCCCGTCGCCGAAAAAGCACAGGCAGACGCCTCCGGTTTCACGGTATTTGTGGGCAAAGGCGATGCCCGCCCCTACCGGAATATGACCGCCTACGATGCCGTGGCCGCCGAAAAGCCCGAGCTCCTTGCTGAAAAAGTGCATGGAGCCGCCCTTGCCGCGCGAGCAGCCGTCGATTTTCCCGTACAGTTCGGCCATTCCCGCGCGGGCCGTCATGCCGAGGGCCAGCGCGATCCCGTGGTCACGGTAGGCCGTAATTACGGAGTCCTTGCCGATTTCGAGTACCCCGGCCGACCCGGTCGAAACGGCCTCCTGACCTATATACAGGTGCAAAAAACCGGCGATTTTCTGTTTCCCGTACATCTGCGCGGCGCGTTCTTCAAAGCGCCGTTGCAACAGCATGTTGCGGTACATTTCCACCAGCCGCTGGTCCTCGATACCGAGTTCCCGGTGGTCGTACGCGTCCGCCTGGTAGGTTTTGAAGGAAACCTCGACCTTGATGGAGTCGGGCAATTCCACGAAAGAACCGTTGTCTTCGGGAGCGCCCGCTTCCCGGTTCTTCGATGCTCCATCCGGCTCGGCTTTGCCGACAACGGACTTCCGGGGTTTCTTGTCTGTCTGATTGGCCATCTGAATATATGGTTCCTGTTGGTGTCTGATTACGTTCGTTAGAGTGGAACGGGCCGTACAGGGGTTCGGCGGGTTTATTATCCGGAAATCGTTCGTATTCCCGGTCGCCGGCGAGGATTTCTACATATGGATCAAGCAATCACTCCCCTGACGGGCGCTTATTCCGTCGCTGGGAGGCAAAGGCTAGTTAAAATACGAAAAAAATCGCCCGGGACGACCCTTGAAACAGATCACGTTTCCATTTCCTCTACTTCCACATCGCGGAAGGCGCCTGTTCCTGGCGCCGGTTCCATTCGTTGCAGATATCCTCGGGAGCCCCTACCTTCGGGTTTTTCATCATACGCTCCAGGAACTCTTTTTATCCGTGACCACTCCCGACCCGGCCTCCATCGTGATCGTACCGACCTTCAACGAGGCGGAGAACGTCGTGTCGGTGGTCGAACAGGTCATGGCGCTGCCGTCTCCCCTCTCGGTGCTCATCATCGACGACCACTCTCCCGACGGCACGGCCGAACTCGTTCGAGAAGTGCAGTCTCGCTTTCCGGGGCGCGTACATCTCATCGAACGCTCCGGCAAACTCGGGCTCGGGACGGCTTACATCGAAGGGTTCCGGTGGGCGCTGGAGAGGGGGTACGAGTTTATTTGCGAGATGGATGCGGACCTTTCTCATAACCCCAGAGACCTCCCGGCGTTGCTGGCGCCCATCGCCGGCGGCGGCGCCGACCTGGCCATCGGCTCGCGTTACGTCGATGGGGTCCGCGTGATGAACTGGCCTCTCGGGAGGCTCATTTTGTCGTACGGGGCGGGCATTTACACCCGCCTCATCACCCGATTGCCGGTATTCGACGTAACGGCCGGGTTCAAATGTTTCCACCGCCGGGTACTCGAAGCCATTCCCCTCGGGCGGGTGAAAAGCAATGGGTATTCGTTTCAGGTGGAGATGACGTATCGAACCTGGCGTCGTGGTTTTCGTATCGTTGAGGTGCCTATCGTTTTTACGGAACGCACCGAGGGCCATTCGAAAATGAGCAAGGCCATCGTACGCGAAGCGGCCCTGAAAGTGTGGGAGCTGCGCTTCAGAGACCTCATTGGCCGATTATAGCCGTTCTTTCACCTAATCCGTTTGGAAACATGCCTGCATACCAGCATCTGAAAACGCCTGCCGAGGGCGAAACCATCGTAATGCAAAACGGGAAGCTGCGCGTTCCCGATAACCCCATCCTCCCGTTCATCGAGGGCGACGGAACGGGGCCGGACATCTGGCGAGCCTCCCGGCACGTGTTTGACGCGGCGGTAGCCAGAGCCTACAACGGCGCTCGCCGGATCGTCTGGTTCGAAGTATACGCCGGAGAAAAAGCGCACGAGCGTTTTGGAGACTGGCTGCCCCAGGACACCCTGGAGGCTATCAACCACCACCTGGTTGCCATCAAGGGGCCGCTTACTACGCCGGTGGGCGGCGGCATCCGCTCCCTGAACGTGGCGCTCCGGCAGCAACTGGATCTGTACGCTTGCGTACGCCCGGTGCGGTACTTTTCCGGGGTGCCTTCGCCGGTGCGTCACCCGGAAAAGGTAGACATGATCATTTACCGCGAAAACTCGGAGGACATCTACGCCGGAATCGAGTATGCCGCCGGAACGCCGGAGAACCAGAAGTTGATGCGGTTCCTGCACGACGAACTGGGCGTCCGAAGCGTGCGGTTCCCGGAAACGAGCGGCCTGGGCATCAAACCGATCTCTGAGGAAGGCACGAAACGGCTCGTCCGCGCCGCCGTCCGGCACGCCGTCGATAGCAAAGCCCCCAGCGTGACGCTCGTTCACAAGGGGAACATCATGAAGTTCACCGAGGGAGGGTTCCGCGACTGGGGATACGAGGTGGCCCGCGACGAGTTCGGCGCCGAAGTCATCGGCTCCGGTCCCTGGCGCCAGATCCCGAACGGACCGGTCGTGAAAGACGTGATCGCCGATGCGTTTCTGCAACAGATCCTTACCCGGCCGGATGAGTACAGCGTCATCGCTACCATGAACCTGAACGGCGATTACATCTCCGACGCGCTGGCCGCACAGGTGGGAGGCATCGGGATTGCCCCCGGCGCGAACATCAATTACGACACCGGGCACGCCGTCTTCGAAGCCACACACGGCACCGCTCCGAAGTACGCCGGGCAGGACAAAGTGAACCCCGGATCGGTGATCCTCTCCGGAGAAATGATGCTGCGTTATATGGGCTGGCACGAAGCCGCCGACCTCATCGTATCGTCCCTCGAAAAAACCATCGGGCAGAAACGCGTAACGTATGACTTCGCCCGGCTCATGGAGGGCGCTATGGAGCTGCGCACCAGCGAATTTGGAAACGCCATGGTAGAGAACATGGACTAATTCCGAACCAGACGGAAGGCATCGACATGAACAGGGTCGTCCATTTCGAGATTCATACCGGCAGACCGGAGGAGACGGCGGCGTTCTACCGCGAGGTGTTTGGGTGGACGATAGCGGAGTGGATCATTCCCGGGGTTGTCCTCCCGGAGGAGCACAGGTACTGGGCCGTTACGACAGGTTCGGAGAAAGAACCGGGCATAAACGGCGGAATCGTCAAACGACCGAGGCCCGCGCCGGACGAGGATAAGGGGGTGAGCGCCTTTGTTTGCACGATCCAGGTCGAATCGGTGGACGCTTACCTCAATAAAGTAGTAGAGGCCGGAGGGCAGATTGCCACACCGAAGATGCCGATTCCCGGCGTAGGGTGGCTGGCGTATGCGAAAGACCCGGAAGGCAACCTGTTCGGATTGATGCAGGTCGATGCCGACTCGGTATAGGGTGCAACCCCTCTACCGGGCTACCGCCAGACGGTGAACGCACGGGGTCCCGGCCGGGACCCCGTGCGTTCAAAGCGGTTTGAGGAATATGTTGCGAAACTGCACCAGGCTGGAGGCGGGGTGGGGTTTCCCGTTTCCGTGATGCTGCAGAGCGATAGGGCCCTCCCGAGGAATGCCCGGCAGCCGCGCGTCCTCGACGACGGTGATCCCGTTGAGCACCACGGTAAGCCGATCCTCCCGGAGGGTAATTTCAAAGGTATTCCACTCCCCAACCGGCCGGTCCGCCCGAACACGAGGCGTGACCCCGGCCCGAACTTCCGGCGGAAGGCTTGCATCGGTGCGGTAGCCGTACACCTCACCCGAGCCAACCGGCCAGCACCACATGTTGACCTGCGCCTTCGAGGTCCCACGCAAATATACCCCGGAGTCGGCATTGGGCAGTTCCAGGGTTATCGCATTGCCATCCGGGTCCTTCAGGACCGATCCATCCGGCAGTACTACCGGCGCCGGGTACGAGCCGGACGTTTCCTTGAACCGCCAGTCGAGACGGAGCACGAAATCCCGGAACGAGGTTTCGGACCACAAATCCTTTTCGCCGGACGCCTCGCTGAGCGCGTCGTAGTCTATCACGCCGTCAATCACACGCCAGTGGCCGTTATCGCCTTCGGGAATGCGCCAGCCCGCGAGATTTTCGGTATTGAACAGGGCAATCCAACCGCCGGGGGATTGAGCCGCGGCAGGGCGAACCGCAAGCAACATGCCTGTACACAGCAGAAACGAAACAGCCGAGGAGCGTGGCATAGCGATATTCCTCTACGCGTTTTTTCAGAGGCGCAAAAGCCGGGCAGGGAAACAGGCTCGTGCGGTCGGTATGCACCGGCACAACGAGTCGTACCTCGAATCGGCACAAGGCGAATGCGGCCCCACCGAGTACGATGAGCGACGCCCGGCGTCTCCATGTTGGCACCGGCTACGACCTCTATCCCGGGCACAGGTTTCGCAGGAACGACGTCGGTATGGTTCGCCGTGGATGTTTCTCTACCCGATGGTTCCTTACCGCTCTACGGAATTCGCGGCGTCTACCTGATACATCTGTTCGACGTAGTCGCTCACCATCCGTTCGGCGCTGAAGGGGTACGTCAGGGTTGCCATAGCCCGGCGGACGTAAGCAAGCCACGATCGTGGAATGCCCTGCTCGTCCCGGTCGTAGAATGTAGGGATGACATGGCTTTCGAGTACGTCGTACAGGAAACCGGCGTCCTCGGCGTCCTGCTGGTAGGGGTCCATGTAATCAGCGGAGGCATTGAACCCGATGGCCCAGCCGTTATCGCCCTGATACCCTTCCGGCCACCACCCGTCAAGGATGGAGACGTTCAGGCCGCCGTGAATGGCTACCTTCTGGCCGCTCGTCCCGCTGGCCTCCATAGGTCGGCGCGGGTTATTCAGCCATACGTCCGTACCCGATACGAGGCGCCTTCCGATTTCCATGTTATAATTTTCCAGCACCACCACCTTGCCCTCGAAGGGCGCCTGCCGGCTCAGGTGGTAAATCTCCTGGATGAACTTCTTACCCCCTTCGTCCGCCGGGTGCGCCTTACCGGCATAGATAACCTGGAGCGGTCGGTCGGCCCGGCTGAAGATACCCGCAATACGGTCGTAATCGTAGAAAAGCAGCGGAGCCCGCTTGTAGGTGGCAAACCGCCGGGCAAACCCGATGGTCAGCGCGTCGGGATCGAGGCGCGGGTTCATTTTCAGACTCTGCTCCCGCGTGTTCACGAAGTCTACCAGGCTCCGGCGCAGCGTATTCCGGTATTCCCACAACTCGGCGTCGGAAATTTCATTCACCCGTTGCCAGAAGTCGGGGTCCATACGGTGTTCCATCCAGTCGCCGAAATGGGCGTTGAGGAATGTATGCACGTACGAAACGGCCCAGGTAGGCAAATGGATGCCATTGGTAACGTGGCCGATGGGCACCTCATCGAGCGGACGGTCCGGGTACATGTGGTGCCACTGGCGGCGGGCAACTTCTCCGTTGAGCGCCGAAACGCCGTTGGCCTGCCGCGACAGTTTCAGGGCGAGCACGGTCATCGTGAACGCCTCCATCCAGTCGTCCGGATTTACGCGGCCGTAACGAAGGATGTCGTACTCCGACATGCCGAGTTGTTCGCGAAGGGTCGCCATCTGGTCCAGAAACAGCTCGGGCGCAAAGCGGTCGTGCCCGGCCATCACCGGGGTATGGGTGGTAAAAACACACTGTTCCGTAACCCAGGCTTCCGCTTCCTCACGGGTATCTCCCAGCTCGAGCCGTTCGCGAAGCATCTCCAATGTAACGAAGGCGCAATGGCCCTCGTTCATGTGGTACACGTCCGTTTCGATACCAAGGGCGCGTAGGAGGCGGATGCCGCCGATCCCGAGCACGATTTCCTGCTGGATGCGTGTGTGACGGTCGCCCTGGTACAGCTTTTCGGTCAGCGGGCGCAGTTCGGGGGGATTTCCGTCCACGTCCGAATCGAGCAGGTAAAGGCGCGTTTTTCCGAGGTTCAGGAGCCAGGCCTGCAAGTGCAGGGTTTGCCTTCCCAGGTCAACCGATACGCTCAGGGGGCTTCCGCTCTCATCCGTGACGAGCTCGAACGGGAAATGCGCCGGGTCCATATCGGGGTACCACTCCTGCTGCCAGCCGCTCTCATCGAAGTACTGCTCGAAATAGCCTTCCCGCCAGAACAGGCCCACGGCCGTAAACGGAATGCCCAGGTCCGAGGCCGCCTTGGCATGGTCGCCCGCCAGTATACCCAGGCCTCCGGCATACGTCGGAAGGCATTCGTGCAGCCCGAACTCCATACAGAAGTAACTTACCCGGGGAGCATCGGGGTAATGGGAAGGTTCCTGCATGTAGGCCCGGAAGTGATCATACACGCGGCCGGCATCTTGCCGGAACGCCGGATCTTCCAGCACGCTCGGGTCCGCCTCCTGAAGGGCCACTACCGGGTTGCTTCTGGAACCGGCAAAAGCCTGCTCGTTCAACCGACGGAACAGGCTGAGCACTTCCGGATGCCAGCTCCACCACATGTTTTTGGCTAACGCCTCCAACTTCTCCCGTGTCGTCATCACTTTGTCTGTCTGTATGCTAACCTGTAGCGCCGGCGCCCTGCCGACACCTCCTGCGGTATGCTGTATCGCTGCACGAACCGTGTTCCGACCCCTTACCGTTATATCGTCTCGCCAACCTGTTTTTAAAACGAACCCGGGCCGAGTCGATCCGGTCAGTTAAGTGGGCCGGGGAACAAGGCAGGTCGGGAAATCAATTCAAACTATAAAAATGAACGAAATGATGCACGTCGCTCGCCCGTGCCTAAAGCTATTCTCGACTTTATCTCCGTAAATATCAAATGCTGTGCCTGATATAACCCACCCGGGATTCTTCACACTGGCCCCGGACCGAACCTGATTCGCACCCCAGGAGCCATTTCAAAGTTGTCGGAACAACATTCAACGCCCTACCTGGAGTTTATTTCCCGCCGTGAGGAAACACCTGCCGGAAGCGTCCGATCCCTACGACGTGCGGATGCCTGTTTTCGTCGGAAAAGCGCTTACCCATTTTGACGAGAGGGCGCTCAGTCAGTATTCTTCACAAAACCCTCCGGATAGGAGCCGGGTAGTCCTCGGTTAAACATGCCGTATACCGTCCGTATGGTGCACTTTTGTAATGAACATGGATTTTCAGTACCAGGCGGCCATCCGGGATGTGCTGCAATACGCCGTGCGCGCGTTGGAAGCGTCCGGTATCGATCATGCCCGTCGCAATGCCGAGTGGATACTTTGCGATGTATTGGAAGTGAGCCGCAGCGTGCTTTATGCCTATCCGGAGCGCCCGGTGCCGTCGGATCGGCAGGAAACCATCGCGCATTTCGTGCGCAGGCGCTCCGAACGGGAACCACTGCAATACATTCTCGGATCGGTCGATTTCTACGGTCTGCGCCTGGAGGTCACTCCGGAGGTCCTCATTCCCCGTCCCGAAACCGAGGAGCTGGTTGAGGCGGCCCTCGACGGCTTGCCGCATGGAACCCGAGCATTCGATGTGGGCACGGGCAGCGGGTGTATCGCCCTGGCGCTGAAACACAGCCGCCCGGATGCACATGTGTGGGGGTGCGATGTGAGTCCCGGCGCCCTCGCGGTGGCCCGGAACAATGCGGAACGGTTGAGTCTGCCGGTCACGTTTTTCGGGGCTGACGTCCTGCACCCCCGGTTTTGTGAGACAGCCCCTCGCGATTTGCACATCCTGGTATCCAATCCACCCTATATCCCCGTTACGGAGCGGGAGAGCCTGGAGCCGGAAGTGGTAAACCACGAGCCCCACCATGCACTTTTCGTGGAGGGCGACGGGTTGCTGTTCTACCGGGCGCTGGCAGAATGGGCGCCGCGCCTGTTGAGGCCCGGAGGCTTTCTCCTCGTGGAAACGCACGCCGACTACGCCGAGGAAGTAGCCGGCCTGTTCGAGCGCCGGGGCCTGGCTGATGTGGTCGTCCGGAAGGATTTTGCCGGACTCCCCAGAATGGTGCGGGCAACCTACCGGCCCTGATCCGACGGTTCGGCATGTCCTTCATGGGCGGCCCTGACTCTCAACAGCGATTCGTAGCGGTGGACGAACGGCCCGACGAGCTTATCCCAGTCGAACACTGCAACGGCATGGTGGGTGTTGGAGGCGAGGCGGCGGCGCAGCGACGGTTCCGTTGCCAGGCGGTTCAGGGCGCGCACCAGATCGGGGCGGTTGCCTGCATCGACAACCAGACCTACACCGAACGCATCCACGACACGCCGGATTTCGGGGAGGTCGGATGCCAGCACCGGGAGCCCTGCCGCCAGGTATTCGAACAGCTTGTTCGGCAGTGCGTACCGGTGGTTCAGGCAGGTGTCCTCCAGCAGCGTGATGCCGGCATCGGCGGAGGCGGTAACGCCGGGGAGGTCATCCGGCAGGACGGCCTCCAGAAAACGCACCCGTTCAGCCAGGCCCTCCCTGTCGGTTTGCCGGCGGAGGGCCGGCGCAAGCGGACCCCCTCCCAGGAATACCAGGACCGCCCCCTCCACGTCTCGCATGGCATCGATCAGCCGCTCGCAGCCCCTATAGCGCTGCATCTGCCCCTGGTGCAGCAGGATGGTCGTTTGCCGGGGCAGGCCCAGGGCGACACGCAAATAGCCGTTGGAGGGCGCTTGCTTCAGGGCCGGAACGTTGAACGATACGAACGGAGGAGGGATGGAATAGGCCCTGACCATCGCACGGGCGATGCTGTCGCTCACAGTAAGGACGAGGTCGGCCCGTGGTGCGTACCGCTGCTCCACACCGCGCCAGAACCAGGATACCCAGGGCCGCCCAACCGTCGCGGCCACGTGCGGGTACAATTCGCGCGCATCGTATACCAAACGGCCGCCGTGGCGTTCAGCCGCTTTATGCATGGCCGGCAGAGTGAACAAATCGCCGGCATGGTATACCCGGGCCGGTGTGGACAGGGCGGCCGACAGCATCTGACGGTGCACCGAGGCAAAAAACAGCGGCCCGCGCCCGCTTGGCCGGGGAAGCGGCCGCCACCGGAGGCCGCCCGCGTCGCTCCCCGGCTCTCCGTAGGTAAGTACGTCGATGGTCCAGCCGCGCGCCGCCAGGGTCCGCAGCTGACGCAGGGCGCGTGAGTTGCGCCGTACATCACCCAGAAGTCCGAATACGATATCAGGGCGTCGCATAGGGGATGGAGTTCCTCGACCGGCCGCTGCCCGCGAAACAGGCTTCCTGCACGCAAACAGCCCTTTTCTGCGTTTCCGCAAGCGTCAGCGAATGCGGCCACTCAGAATACGGCGCTAACATCCTCGGGTTGAGGGACCAGCGATTTTTCCGGAAGAATCAACAGAAACCCACCCGTTCCGGAACGACCTTCGAGTAAGCGATCTTCGGAGATCGGAGGTTGACGGCGAGGGTTTCTTTACAGTCCGGCGGTTTTGTATATGCGTCGTTTCTACAGGCTCCTGCTTCTTCTGGTTGCCCTGGTCGGGCATACTCTGTACACGTCCCTGCGCGCTCGCAGGCTTCCCGAGGAGCTACGCCCCGCTTACCGGGCCAGGAGGCAACAAATCGGGTGCCGCCGGCTCTGTAACATCCTTCATGTCACGGTCGAGCGCGAAGGGGAGATACCCCATGCGCAAGGAATGCTCACCGTGTGTAACCATATCGGGGTGCTCGATACCCTGGTGCTGGCATCGCAGTGCCGGGTGGCATTCGTGGGAAAGGCGGAGATTGGAAAATGGCCGCTTCTGGGATGGGTAACACAGACGATGGGCATCATCCTTGTTGAACGAACGAGAGCGTATGGAGCCGCCCGCTTCGTTGAAACCCTTCAGGAACGGTTGCAAAAAGGAGTCAACGTGCTGGCATTTCCGGAGGGCACCACCAGCCGCGGGGAGTCGGTATTGCCGTTCAAGACGGGGGCATTCGGTTCGGTGGCCGGCAGGCCGGGTGCGTTCGTTCTTCCGCTGTTACTGGAGCCGGCTAGCGTTGACGGCCTGCCTGCCGTGGGAGAGCGAAGGCTTGAGGTGATCTGGGCCGATGCAGGGCAAACGTTCGTGGAGGCGGCATGGCGCGTACTGGGCCTTCGGGAAGTCACCATGCGCCTCCGTGTGGGTCGGCCGATACCGGCCGCTCCGTACGACCGTAAGGAACTCGCCCGTCTGGCCTGGAACGCCGTTTGCGAGCTGCACGCCGAAGGCTGCTCCTCGGCGGCATGAAGTTCGGAGGAACCGGTCGATATCGGCATCCTTTTCAGCTAAATCACGTAGAATAAAAGAATAGTTTTTGCCCGGATCGGGCCTCTCGTATCGAAACAATCGGACCGATCCCGGGTGCGTTGTATGTATCTTCCCTAACTTTTCGTTGAGTCGGCGTTTCCATGCAGGGGCTGCGCATCACACGAGGCTTCCTCGTCCTGGCGGGTATCGGATTGCTGCTGGTCGGATTGACGGGCGGCATCTTCTTTATGCTGCTCGTCGAACCGCATCCGTCCGCCCCGGCCCCCTCCACCGGATGGGTGTCCGAGCGGATCGCCCTGGGGCGGCGCAGTGATATGCGGCAGGTGGGCGTGCTGGATTCCAGCCTGTCGCCGGCTATGGCCGAAGCCGTGACACTCAACACCCTGTTTCGCGAGGTATCCAGGGTGGTTACACCCGCCGTGGTGTTCATCCAGGTGGAAACGATCGCTTCCGGCAATGCGGAATGGTACCACGACTTCGACGGCGACCTGCGCGACCGCCTCTACCGCGACCCGCTCCCTCGCCAGAGCGTCGGCAGCGGTGTCATCATCAGCGAGGAAGGATACATCATTACCAATAACCACGTAGTGGATAATGCCTCCACTATTCAGGTTACGCTCACCGATAAGCGGCAATACCCGGCCCGTGTGGTAGGCATCGATCCCTCTACGGATCTGGCCGTCATCAAAATCGAGAACACCGGCGATCTGCCGGTCATCGAATTCGGAGACTCGGACGCCGTTATGGTTGGCGACTGGGTACTCGCTATCGGAAATCCCTTCCGGCTTACTTCTACCGTAACGGCAGGTATCGTGAGCGCGCTCGGGCGGCAGGTCAACATCATCGAGGATCATTTCGGCATCGAGGACTTCATTCAGACCGACGCGGCCATTAACCCCGGCAACTCGGGCGGGGCGCTCGTCAACCTCCGGGGGCAGCTCATCGGCATCAGCACGGCCATTGCCACCGAGGGCGGGTCATACGAAGGGTACGGCTTTGCCGTCCCGGTGAACCTCATGGACCGGGTCGCTCGAGACCTGATTGCCTACGGCGAAGTGAAACGCGGCTTCCTGGGGGTCACCATTCAGGAAATCGGCTCCGCCGAAGCGCGTCGGCTGGGCCTCTCGCGGGTCAACGGCGTATACCTGGACGAAGTGCAGCAGGGGGGCGCCGCGGACCGGGCCGGACTCAAAAAGGGCGACGTGTTGCTGGCCATCGGGGGGCTGCGCGTGGATGCGCCCAACGAGTTGCAACGTACCGTCGCCCGGTACCGTCCGGGCGACAGGCTCGCCGTGGAGGTGTGGCGCCGGGGCGTCCGCCGCCACTACGAGGTGGAATTGCTCGGCAGCGACGACCCTTCCTACCAGAACTGGTTCTCGGAACTGAGGCAGGGGGCTCGGCCGCCCACTGTGCCGGATCTGGGCGGCGACCCCGCTCCGCCCCCCCGTGAAGATGCTCCGCGCAACTATCAGCTTCCCCGCTGGGGGCTCGCCCTGCAAGACGTTACCGACCGGGAGCGCGACGCGTTCGAGGTGGTTGAGGGAGCGTATATCGCCTATACCACCCGGGGCGGGGTCGGAGCCGAAGCCGGCCTGCCCCGCGATGCCGTCATCATTGCCGTAGGCGACCATCGGGTCGGTTCGGTGCAGGACGTCATCCGGGCCCTCGACCGCCAGGCCGCCGAAGACGAATCCGTCGTGCTGCGCGTCAAGCGCCGCGACGGCATCACGGCCTTCTACGAACTCGACGTTCCCGGCGCGGGCTGACGTTGTTCCGGTAGTATCGGGATTCGTACATTACGCCATAAGCCAGGTAGGGGCCGCCTGCCTGGCTTTTTTCATCCCGTTTCGACGGGTGCGAACCCCCGACAACCGGTTGCGGCTCCCGGCTTCGACCCGCCGAAACCGGCAAACCGTTACTTCTCCATGATCCGTTATCTCACCGCAGGCGAATCTCACGGCGAAGCACTCGTTGGCATCGTTGAGGGCCTTCCTGCCGGAATCCCTGTACCTTCCGACGCGATCGACGAACACCTGCAACGCCGCTGGCAGGGGTACGGGCGGGGCGGGCGAGCCAAGTTCGAGACGGACCATGTACACATCTTCTCGGGCGTCCGGTTCTCCCGGACGCTCGGCAGCCCGGTTGCCCTCTTCATCGAAAACGCCGCCTACCATAAGGATCGCTCGGGCTGGCCCGACGTCATGGCGGTGCACGGCTCCGGCGAAGGCGTTGATCCTGTCACCCTCCCACGCCCCGGCCACGCGGATCTGGCCGGCGTACAGAAATACGGCTTCTCGGATATCCGACCCGTCATCGACCGCTCCAGCGCTCGCGAAACCGCCATGCGGGTGGCCTGCTGTACGCTTGCCCGGCTGATGCTGAAAGCCCTCGGCATCCAGATCGGCAGCCACGTCATCCGAATCGGCGACGTCGGCTACAACGCCCCCTCCGATTGGCAAGATCAGGTAGAGCGGCTCATCGCTCCCGGTGCGGAGGCCCTGTACCGCGAAGCCGACCGGAGCGAAGTCCGGATGCTCTCGCCCGACCTGACCGCCCGGAGTATCGACGCCATTAAAAAAGCCAAAGAGGAAGGCGAGTCACTGGGAGGCGTCTACGAGGTCGTAGCCACCGGCGTGCCTGTCGGGCTGGGCTCCTACGTACACTGGGATCGGAAGCTCGACGGCCGGTTGGCACAGGCTATTCTTTCCATACAGGCGCAGAAAGCCGTCGAAATTGGGGACGGGTTCCGCAACGCCGCTCTGCCGGGCTCGGCCGTACACGACCCTATCCTGATCGACGCCGGCCGCTATCCCCGGCGCAGCAATCATGCCGGGGGCGTCGAGGGCGGCATGTCCAATGGTATGCCCATCGTCGTGCGGGGGTACATGAAGCCCATCCCTACCACGGTGAAACGGCTGGACTCGGTGGATATGGCCACCGGCGAAGCCGGGCCTACCCGTTACGAGCGAAGCGACGTAACCAGCGTGCCGGCTGCTTCGACGGTGGCGGAGGCCGTAGTTGCCTGGACCATCGCCGACGCGTTCCTCGAAAAATTCGGCGGGGACTCGCTGGAAGAAATCGTCCGGCGTTATGCGATGGAAACCGGGTTTTCACCTGCCGAGGATCCCCTCTGAAAGCAAGCGGGTTCCAGCGTAAAATGCGTATTATATTGCCGTAGAAGGTTCGCCGGAAGTACGCTTCCATGAAGCATCCTTTGTTATCCCGCACGATGTCCGAACCGATTACAGGCCTGAAACCCCCGAGCGACCAGCCTTTCCAGGAGGATAGCTCCGGATACGCCGCCGCCGGCCTGTTCCGTCGCATCCTGGATGCCTCCCCGGATGCCGTCATCATCTCCGATGAAACGGGTCGGGTAGTGTGGGTGAATGAGCGGGTACAGACGCTGTTCGGTTATGAACCCGCCGAGATCCTCGGGCAAAACATCGACCTGCTTGTGCCGGAAGGCTATCGGCACGATCACCGTGGCCACCGCCGGGAGTATTTATCCCATGCATACGCCCGCCCAATGGGCGCCGGACCTTCGCTGCGCGCACGGCGGAAGGACGGGGTTCTGGTACCCGTAGAAATCAGCCTCAGCCCCATCCAGACGGAAAGCGGCCTGCTGATCTCGAGCACCATCCGGGACGTAACGGTGCAGCACGGGCAGGAAGAAGCGCTCCGCGCCGGCGAGCGCCGTTTCAGAGCCATCTTCGATTCGATGTTCCAGTTCATCGGTCTGATGAAGCCCGACGGCACCCTGATCGAGGCCAACCAGGCAGCCCTACAGTTCGCGAACCTCAAGGGTGAGGATGTCATCGGAAAACCGTTCTGGGAGTGCCACTGGTGGTCGCTCACGCCGGAAACGGCCGCGACCCTGCGACAGGCGGTCGAGCAGGCCGCCGCCGGGACGTTCGTGCGATACGTGGTCGATGTGCGGGGAGCCGGAGACGCTATAGCAACCATCGACTTCTCGCTCAAGCCTATCTTCAATGACCAGGGCGAAGTGGAACTGCTCATCCCGGAAGGCCGGAACATAACCGAACAGGTAAACGCCCAAAAGGCGCAGCACGAGAGCGAGCAGCTATTCCGTAGCGCATTCAGTTACGCGGCGATCGCCAAGGCCATCGTCTCCTGGGACGGCCGGATAATCGAAGTCAACCGATCGCTTGCGGATTTGCTTTGCAGCACCGAGGACCGTCTGCTGCGACGGAGCATCTACGACATTACTCCGGAGGAAGACGTCCGCCGCGAAGCCGTACAGATGCAGCGCCTCCATACGGGAGAAATCGAGTCCTACCGTGCGGAAGGCCGTTTTCTTCGTTCGGATGAACGCCTGGTATGGGTTCTGAAGAACTGGTCCGTCGTTCGGGCCGCTGATGGCGGCATTCGTTACCTCATCCTTCAGGCTCAGGACGTTTCCGAACAGAAACGGGCCGAACACGCGCTGCGGCATCGGGAACAACAGCTATCCAGGGCGCAGGAAATCGCCAACCTCGGCAGTTGGGAGTGGCGCCCCGACTCGAATGACGTGTACTGGTCCGATCAGCTATATCGGATTTACGGCCTTCATCCCGGAGAAGCGGTCACGTTCGACCGCTACATGGGCATGGTGCATCCCGAGGACCGTGCGCGGGTGAAGGCCGCCATCGAGGCGGTGCTCCACAGCCGCCAACCGTTCTCATTCTACGAGCGCATCATTCGGACGGATGGGCAGGAACGTATGCTCTACACCCGGGGCGAAGTCGCCACGGGCGAGGACGGTGCGTACTTCCTCACGGGTGTCTGCCACGACCTGACCGAAGTTCGCAAGGCCGAACGGGAACTGGTTCGCGCCAACCTCACCTTGCGGCAGCGCAACCGGGAGCTACAGGATTTTGCATACGTCGCCTCCCACGACCTTCAGGAACCGCTGCGCAAGCTCCGTGCATTTGCCGACCTGCTGGGCTCGGAGTACCGAGAGGTGCTCGACGATACCGGACTGGACTACCTGGACCGGCTGCAATCCGCAGCGGCGCGCATCTCGGCCCTCATCAGCGACCTGCTCGCCTTTTCGCGTATCATGACGCATGGCAAGGCGTTTGAACGTGTAGACCTGAACGAAGTAATGAAGCGTGTTCTGGCCGAACTGAATCCGCTCGTCATGCAAGCCCGAGCCGACATCCGGATAGCTCCTCTCCCATCTATCGAGGCGGACGCGCTTCAGATGAAACAGCTCTTTTGCCACCTCATCGAGAATGCCGTCAAGTTCCGGAAACCGGACGAAAGCCCCCGCATTACCGTTTCCGCCGCTCGGACCGAAGTTCAGCACGCTTCAGGACAGGCTACTGAACAGGCCGTCCAGATTACGGTACAGGATAACGGCATCGGGTTCGATGAAAAGTACCTCGACCGCATCTTCACCCCGTTCCAACGGCTCCACGGCTCCGACGGCTTCGAGGGTACGGGGATGGGGCTTGCCATCAGCCGCCGCATCGTGGAGCGACACCATGGTGCGATCCATGCAACCAGCCGGCCCGATGAAGGAAGCCGCTTCATCGTCACGCTGCCGCTTCGCCGTCCTGCCGATCAGGGCGCCGGCCCGGCTGCGCCGGACGACGCCTTACCCCTCGACGCCTAGCCTCATGGGGTAAGGCGAAAGTGCAATCCGGTGAACACCTCGCCGCCGTGAGGCCCCCTTTCATGCAGGCGAGCGCCCCTTGCAACGAGGCCTTGTTCGCGACGCGATCTGCTTACCCCGGTAGACGGCATGGCTTCAGGGCGCTCGAATGTTTGCCGTGCCGTCCCGGGCCATCGGAGACCGTAAACACGGGGCGGTATGAGAATATTGTTTTTGATATACAAGTAGTTACGTCAAATTGGGCAGAGTTCTTGCAACGGGCAGGGCGCCGGTGGTTCTTTGGTAAATGGGAAAGCAATACCTGGTTCACTAGCCCGGGGCGGCGCGTTCGCAAACCGGCGAAGGGGCGCCAGGCGGTTTACCGTGGGCCGGCCTTCCGGATTCATCGTAGCGAACGAAAGTACGGTGGCGTATTATTCCGACGGTCCGGAGTGGCAGGTCCCTGCGGACAGGCTTCACCCTTTCGAAGCACCGGCCTTTGCCGGACGGCATTCAACCCGTTTAACTCGACATGCATACAACCGATAGCGTGGTCATCTTGCTGGCGGACGACGATCCCGATGATCGTATGCTCACGACCCGGGCGCTGAAAAAGAACCTCCTGGCTAACGAAATCAGGTCTGTCGTAGACGGCGAGGACCTGATGGACTACCTGTTGCAGCGCGGGAAGTACGGCGAGCCCGGTGAGGCGCCCCGCCCCGGCATGATTTTGCTGGACCTCAACATGCCGAAAAAGGACGGGCGGGAAGCCCTCCAGGAGATTAAATCAAACCCGAGCCTGCGGCGTATTCCGGTGGTCGTTCTGACCACGTCGGAGGCCGAACAGGACATTTTACGCAGCTACGACCTCGGCGTGAATGCCTTCGTGACCAAGCCGGTTACGTTCGACGGGCTGGCGGGCGCCATCAAAGCCCTCGGAGAGTTCTGGTTCGAGATCGTTAAACTGCCTTCGCAGCCCTGATGAAACCGTTGATTACAAGCCACGAACAACTCGACGTTCTGGTCATCGAAGACGACGAGGACGACTTCTTCATCGCCAGCAACCTGCTATCGAAGGCGACCAGCATCAGTTGCAAGGTGGACTGGGCCCGGAGCTACGAAGAAGGCCTGGACGCCGTCAGCCGACGACTGTACGACGTGTGCCTGGTGGACTACCGGCTGGGCGCCCGAAACGGGCTCGAACTGCTGCGGGAGGCCTCGGAAGGGGGGGCCACCACGCCCATGATTCTGCTCACCGGCCAGGGCGACCTCGAGGTAGACCTCAACGCGATGATGGCCGGAGCGGCAGACTACCTCATAAAGGGCCAGATCGACGCCCAGGTGCTCGAACGCTCCATACGGTATGCCCGCGAACGCAAACGGGCGGAGGAACGTATCCGGGAGCAGGCCGCCCTGCTGGACAAAGCCCGCGACGCCATCAGTGCGTACGACCTCGACCGCTGCGTCAACTACTGGAACAAAAGCGCCGAGCGCCTGACCGGCTGGTCCGAAGAAGAGGTGCTGGGCAAGAAAACCGACGAACTCCTGTACCGGGATGATTATCCAACCCGGAATGAGGCCTGGGAAGCCGTGTTCAGAGACGGCGAATGGATCGGAGAGTTGCGACAGCTAACCCGCACGGGCGAAGAAGTAATCGTAGAAAGCCGCTGGACGCTCGTCCGCGACGGCATGGGCAATCCCCGCACTGTGCTGGTCATCAACACCGACGTTACGGAGCGTAAGAAACTCGAATCGCAGTTTCTCCGCTCTCAGCGAATGGAAAGCATCGGCCGACTCGTCGGCGGCATCGCGCACGACCTGGGCAACCTGCTTGTCCCCATCCTACTGGGCGTCAAGGTGCTTCAGCAGCGCTTCGACGGCGACGAAAAAACCATGCGTACCCTCGCCATGATTCAGAAAAGCGCCCAGCGCGGCGCGGACATGGTGAAACAGGTGCTCTCGTTTGCACGGGGCGTCGAAGGGGAACGCGTACCCATTCAGCCCGTGCACGTCATTCAGGAAGTCGAGAAAATCGCCCGCGAGACTTTTCCGAACAACATTCTGGTGCAGGTGGACGTCGCCCCGGACCTGTGGATGGTGAAAGGGGATACCACGCAGCTCCAGCAGGTTCTCATGAACCTGTGCGTCAACGCCCGAGACGTGTTGCCGGAAGGTGGCGAGATCCATATCGCTGCGGAAAACGTAGTGATAGACGAAAGTTGGAAACGGGCTAACCTGGAAGCTCGCCCCGGCGTGTTCATCAAGCTTTCCGTTACGGATACCGGGTCCGGCATCCCGCCGGAAGTGCTGGATAAGGTGTTTGAGCCCTTTTTCACCACCAAACCCATCGGCAAGGGCACCGGCCTCGGCCTCTCGACGGTATACAGCATCGTCAAGAGCCACGGGGGTTTCGTAAACGTGGCCAGCCATCTCGGGGAAGGCACAACCTTCAGCGTTTACCTTCCAGCCCTGAGCGAAACGCCGGTTCCTGCCGGCGAAGAAACGGCCGAGGAGCTTTGTGCCGGCAACGGCGAAACCATCCTGGTCGTCGACGACGAGGAATTCATCATCGAAACGACCCGCGATTTACTCGAACGAGCCGGTTACCGTGTGCTCGCCGCCGAAAACGGGGTTGCCGGAATCGAGGTGTTCAAGCGCCATGCGGATACCATCGAGATCGTCATGACGGACCTCATGATGCCCCAGATGGACGGCATAACCATGATCCGGACGCTCAAGGAAATCCGCCCGGAAATACCGATCATCGCTTCCACCGGCGTGGCCGGCCCGAGGGCTCGTGAGGCCGTCGAGGTAGGAGCGGAAATATGCCTATCCAAACCATACACGACGGAAAAGCTCTGCGCCACGCTGCGTGAGGTGCTAACCCGGCAAAACCGCTCGGGCAACGACGTGTGATGAACAGAGCAGGAATCAACCACGTATTCGGAGGGGCCGGAAACATCCGTTGGCTGTGGGTATGGCTGATCGGAGCGGCGACGGGTTTCCCGGCTTCGGCTCAGTCCGTGGAGCTGGAAGTTCCGACGGAATACCGCCTGGTCGAGAACCGCCTTGCCGTTACGTTCGCCGACACGGTTTCGCTCGCCTCCGCCGAAGCGATCCTGCGGGAGCGGGGAATCGAGGTCGTCTCGATTCAATTCCCGGAAGTAGTGGTATTCGCCGTGCGCGCCGAAGCGCTGACCACGGAAGAACGGGAACGCCTCGGACGGCTGCCCGGCGTGCGGGCCGTTGAGGAGTCCGAAGAAGCCCTCCGCAAAACGATGCGTACGGGGGTTGTCGGGTACGCTCTCCGATTGGACCCCGTCATGCCGCTCGATGAGGCATACCGCATCCCGGGACAGGTACAGGGACTGACCGTCGTGTCGGTCCGGAAGCCTCCCAATGAAGCCGTCGTCGCCGTCGATCACGCGGATACCGCTCTGCTCGAATGGTTGGAGAGGCATCCGCTCGTAGAGTACGTGGCCTTCATTCACGAAGCCGAGTGACCGGGCCGAACGCCCGGCGCTGAGCCTGGCCGAAGGAGTCTGCATCCGGCCGGGGAACCCGGCGCTCTTGCGCGAAGCTTCGAGGAACCGGGTTCTCGAACGAGGGTTTTCCTCGATCCTTCCGCATCACCAGCCGGCTTCGCGAACGTCATCATCCAGCCCTTATGAGCACTGAACCTATCTCGAACGGACAACCAGCCGGCGGCGCCTACGACCCGCATCGCATTGAAGCGAAGTGGTACACCTATTGGGAAGAGCACGATCTGTTCCGCACCGAGGTTGATCCATCGAAGCCGCCGCACGTCATCATGATGCCGCCGCCCAACATCACCGGGCGGTTGCACATGGGCCATGCCCTCCAGAGCACCGTTCAGGACGCGCTCACCCGGCTGCGCCGGATGCAGGGCTACGAAGCCCTCTGGCTGCCCGGAAAGGATCATGCCGGGATCGCCACGCAAAACGTAGTCGAAAAAACGCTCAAGCAGCAGGAGCGGCAGACCCGGCATGACCTGGGGCGGGAAGCGTTCGTGGGGCGCGTCTGGGATTGGAAAGAGGAATACGGCGGCATCATTTCCGACCAGATGCGCAAGCTGGGCGTCTCGTGCGACTGGAGCCGCGAGCGCTTCACCATGGACGAAGGGTTTACCCGCGCCGTGCAGGATGTATTCGTCCGTTTGTACGAGGAAGGCCTAATCTATCGGGGACACTATCTGGTCAACTGGTGCCCCGTCGATCGGACGGCTCTCTCCGATGAAGAGGTCGATAACGTCGAGCGCGACGGGCGCCTGTGGTACATTCGGTACCCCCTCCGCGATGGGGAGGGGTACATCACGGTGGCCACAACCCGCCCCGAAACGATGCTCGGCGACACGGCGGTTGCCGTCAACCCGGAGGACGAACGGTACAGCCGGCTCGTAGGAAAAACGGCTATTCTGCCGCTCATCGGGCGCGAGCTTCCCATCATCGCCGACGAATACGTTCGTTCGGATTTCGGTGCGGGTGCGCTCAAGGTGACGCCCGCACACGACAAGAACGATTTCGAGATCGGCCGCAAGCACGGCCTCGAGGTAATTGGCGTGATGAACCTGGACGGGACCCTGAACGAGAACGGCGGACCCTACCAGGGCATGGATCGGTTCGATGCCCGCAAGCGGATCGCGGAGGATCTCGAAAGCCAGGGTCTGCTCGAAAAAATCGAACCGTATAAGACTACCGTTCCGGTTTCCAGCCGCTCCAAAGCCGTCATCGAGCCGCTCATCTCGCGCCAGTGGTTCGTGCGCATGGGGCCGCTCGCCGCACCTGCCGTCGAAGCCGTCCGCGACGGCCGCATCACGTTCTACCCCCAGCGGTGGGAAAACGAATACTTCCGGTGGATGGAAAACATCCGCGACTGGACCATCTCCCGCCAGCTCTGGTGGGGCCATCGCATTCCGGTCTGGTACTACACGACGGAAACGGGAGAAATCGACGAAGGCCGCGACTTCGTCGTTTCGGTCGATCAGCCCGAACCCGGGATGGTTCAGGACGAAGATGTGCTGGATACCTGGTTTTCCTCCTGGCTGTGGCCTTTCGCCACGCTGGGGTGGCCCCGGCAAACCGCCGAGCTCGCCTATTTTTACCCCACCCGGGTACTCGTTTCGGGCTACGACATTCTCTTTTTCTGGATCGCCCGCATGATCATGGCGGGCCTTCACTTTACCGACGAAATACCCTTCCGCGACATCTTCATTACCGGCATGGTGAAGGACAAGCTCGGCCGGTGGATGTCCAAAAGCCTGGGCAACGGTATCGACCCGCTGGACATGATCGAGCAGTACGGGGCCGACGCCGTCCGGTACTCGCTCGTCGTGCTCTGCGATCAGGGTCAGGATATCAAACTCGATCCGCTGAAGTTCGAAATGGGGCGGAACTTCGCGAACAAGATCTGGAATGCCTTCAACGTGTTCGGCCGATTCATGGAAGAAGGCAGGGAGTACCGGCGTCGGCGCTCCTGCGAAGAACTCGATCTGGTCGAGCGGTGGATGCTGCACCGCCTCAATACCACCATTTCCGCAGTCGATGAAGCCGTAGAACGATACCGCCTCAACGAGGCGCTCGCCGCGATTTATGACCTGTTCTGGCACGACTACTGCGATTGGTATCTCGAACTCATCAAGCCGGCACCCGGCGAGCCGATGGACGAGGAAACCATCGCCCTGGCGGTGGAAGTGTATGAGAAAATGGTCATGCTATTGCATCCGTTCATGCCTTTCATTACCGAAGAGCTCTGGACGAAGCTGCGCCGGCGCAAGCCCGGTGAAGCCCTCATGACGGCATCCTGGCCTCAGGCCGATCCGGATCAGACCGACCCGGAGGCAGCCCAGGTGTTTACGCTCATCCAGCAGGTCATTTCGGGCCTTCGTAACATCAAAAGCGAATATAACGTCGCGCCGGGCCGTGATATAAAGGCTGTGGTCAATCTGGCTCCGGAAGACGCCGGGCTCGCCCGAAAAATCAGCGAGCATACCGCCTATTTCGAGAAGATGGCTCGTGCAACCGACCTGACCGTAGGAACCGGTCAGGCCAAACCGCCGGCATCCGCGTCGGTCGTCGTCGGGCGGGTGGAGGCATTCGTACCTCTGTCCGGCATGATCGACCTCGAAGTAGAGCGGGAGCGGCTGCGAAAGGAAAGTAGCCAGAAAGAGAAGTTTCTTCAGGGGGTGCAACAGAAACTGCGGAACGAACAGTTCGTATCCCGCGCTCCGGCGGATGTCATCGAGCGCGAGCGTCGTAAGGAGCAGGACGCCATTGCGGAGCTGCAACGCTTGCGCGCTCACCTGGAGGAACTACAATGAGCAGGTCGGCATACGGCTTCAGGGTGAAGGCGTCATTGGCCCGCGATGGTTCCGGGATAGGGGTGTAACGGTAAAGAAGTCCGGTTGGGTAGAGGAGTCTGAACGTAGAGGGAGGGGATGCGTATGATGAGGACCCTGGGAGCCGCACTACTCGTGACGGCCGGCCTGCTTGCACCGTCGGCGTGCACGCCCTCCGACGAGGACACGCCCGTACGCCCGGAACCGCGCGTCGAAGTAGTGGAACTCGCTTTTTCCCGGATGCCGGGCGGAGCGCGTTTCGTATCGGGGAAACTGCTCAACACGACGGATCGGGATATTCAGCGGGTGCAGATACAGGTGTCGCTGTTCGATGCCGTCAATCGCCGGATCGGCAGCCTCCTGGTGCCCGTGCAGGACATAGGCCCGGGTCAGGCCCGCTCGTTCCGGCAATTTCTCGACACGGACGGCGACGTGCGAGCCGTCCGGGTACGCCGTGTATTCGTGCTTTGACCCTGCCGAAGCGCCTGCGCCCACGGATCGTTTGTTCGTATCTTCCTTCATAGGACGGTTCGGCTGCACGGCAGGGTTTCCCCTACATCCTGCGGCGCGGTTTTCCTGCAACATGAAGGTGCTCCTGCCTCTTTAACAAAAAGGCGGCCCGCCGTAGAATGATACCGGGATTCCAGCCCGTACCCAAACCCGAAAGACGTCATGGTCGCTGTGAAAAACATACTTGTACCGAACGACTTTTCGGACTGCTCCCGAATCGCGCTTCAGGCGGCGATGGATCTCTCCCATCGTACCGGAGCGGCGTTGCATACGCTGTTTGCCGAAGTGCTGCACGGCGAATCGTTTGCTCCGGAAGCAGCCGGCCCGGCCGAGGGCGACGCGGCCCGTAACCGGCTGCGCGATCACGTGGCAGAAGAAGTGCGCTCCCGCCCCGACTGGCAGTCGGAAGCGCTTCCCGTCTCGCACTCCGTCGTGCGGGATATTGCACCGGCATCGGCTATCATCAGCTATGCCGACGAGCACGATATAGACCTGATCGTTATGGGCACCCACGGACGCCGGGGGCTTCGTCGTTTGTTGCTGGGCAGCGTAGCGGAAGAAGTAGTCCGGCTCGCTCCGTGCTCCGTGTTCACCATTCGGTGTAAAACGGCGCTGCCGGCTTCGGGCCTCCACGTACAGCGCATCCTCGTTCCTATCGATTTCTCGAAACACTCGGTGGAGGCGCTTCGTACGGCCGCCGGGCTCGCCGACCTGTATGGGGCGCGCCTGGATTTGCTCCATGTCGTCGAAGATCGGCTGCACCCCGCCTTCTACAATGCGGGCGTGTTTTCGATTTATGACGTCCAGCCCGACATCGAGGAAAAAGCCATCGAAAGCCTCGAAAGGTTGCTTTCCGATACGGTTGGGCCTGAGGCTCAGGCAAGCTTTCACGCGGCGCCCGGCCAGGCGGCCCACGGCATCGTTACCTTTGCGGAAACGCACCACGCCGATATGATCGTCATGTCCACACATGGCCTGACCGGGCTGGAGCACTTTTTTATTGGAAGCGTCGCCGAAAAAGTGGTTCGGGTGGCTTCGTGCCCCGTATTCACCCTCAAGGCTTTTCATCCCTCCACCATTGGATCCCGGCAGACGGCCTGAACCGCAGGCCCCCGCCGGATAAACCAACCGCCGAGGTGAGCCATGTTAGCGGTCAATCGTGTTCTGTTCCCCACCGACTTCTCGGCCTGCTCCGAAAACGCCTTCATGCAAGCCGTTTTCCTGGCTCGCCACTTCGGAGCCGAGTTGCACATCGTACATGCCCGCGTCGGCAACAAACAGGCCCCGGTCAATCTGTTCGTAGACTTCCCGCTGGAAGAATCCGAGATTGCCGAACAACTGCACATGGTGTACAACCGGCAGCGGGATCAGTACCGCCGTGTGGACGACATCCCCGTCGTCCAGGCCGAAGTGGATGCCGCATCGGCGGCCCTGGCTATCCTGGAATACGAAACCAGCCATCAGATCGATCTGATCGTGATGGGTACACACGGGCGCAGCGGTCTCGACCGGCTCATGATCGGCAGCGTAGCGGAAGAAGTGGTCCGCCTGGCCTCTTGCCCCGTGTATACCGTACATTCCGCCGGCACACCTCAGACGGTCCGCCCCGTACAGAGCCTTCTCGTTCCTGTCGATTTCTCCGAATCGTCCGGACTGCTTCTCGCTTATGCGCGGGAACTGGCGCTAACGTACCATGCGCGCCTCGACGTGCTGCATGTGCTTGAAAACGTAGGGTTGCCCTATGTGACGGGCTTCGAGCCGCTGGTCATCGTACCCGAAACCGAATCCCCGGTCGAGCAGGCCCGCCAGGATTTGCTCTCCCTGCTTGCCGATACCGGCACGGACGTAGTACCCTGCGAGGCCCACGTGCGCGTGGGGCGGCCGGACCACGTCATCGCCGATTTCGCGGCCGACCACCGCAACGATCTGATCGTCATTGCCACGCACGGGTGGACCGGCTTCAGACGCCTCATCCTCGGCTCGGTGACGGAAAAGGTCGTCCGCCACGCGAATACTCCTGTGTTTACGGTCAAAAGTTATGGTAAGATGCTGGTCTCCGGGCCGTCTTTTGAACGCCGCCTTTCCTCCGATTGAGAAGAAGCAGGCGGGAACAGCCAATCGTTATAAGTGGTATAAATACAATAGCATATAATAATTGTGAGGCGACCGGTTTGGAGCCGGAGGACCGGAATAGTAATCCGTGTATTATCAAACGGATAGAAGAATTCATCGGATCTGCCTTATAGCAGGTTGACTGATCTGAAATTTTTTGCTTACATAAGAGGTTGTGCTACTTGCGCCCCCGCCGGATCGCAAGCCGGTTGTTCCCGGGGTGGATCCTTAATAGATGTATTTGTAACTGATCCGCTTGCCGGAGCGATCCGGGCCATTCCTTTCCTCAACCCTTCGGCCGCAGTGCCGTGCAACCCAACTCCAACATTCATGATGGTTATGCTTGAAAAGCACCTGCGTCGCTTCGTCGTGGCCGGAACTTTGCTTGCCCCCGCCCTGGCCCTGACGGCCTGCGCCCCCACCGACGACGAGGCTGCCAACACGGTCGCCGAAGAGCAGTCGGCTCCGAATACCCTCACCGCTGCCGAGCAGGAAGAAGGCTGGCAGCTTCTGTTTGACGGCCGGTCCTTCGACGGTTGGAAGGGCCTGGGCCGCAACGACATCCCGCTCGATCATTGGGAAGTGGTCGATGGTACGATCCACAAGAAAGCCAAAGCCAATGTGCCCGTCCAGGCCGATGGGCAGCCGTCGGCAGGCGGCGACCTCATGACGGCCGGTACGTACCGGGATTTTGAGTTGCTGTTCGACTGGAAGGTGGCTCCGGGCGGCAACAGCGGCATCAAGTACAACGTATCGGAGTCGCTTTCCGTCGCGAATCCGCCGGCCACCGCCGCCCTCGGCTTCGAGTACCAGGTGCTCGACGACGAAAAACACGCCGACGCCAATGCCGGCAACGGCACCAACCGTCGGGCGGCCGGGCTATACGACCTCATGGGTCCCGCCGACGACAAGCCGATCAACCCTGCCGGAGAGTGGAATCAGGGCCGGATCGTCTTTCAGGGCAACCACGGCGAGCACTGGCTGAACGGCCGTAAAGTACTGGAATACGACCTCGACAGCCCGCAATTCGACTCGCTGTTCCAGGCCAGTAAATACAGCGGTGTGGCCGAGTTTCCCGTCAAGAAGGATGGGCACATCGTGCTTCAGGACCACAATGACGATGCCTGGTATCGGAATGTTAAGATTCGTCCCCTAACTCCCCAGTAATGCAGAGACGGAATGCCTCCGCCGCCCGCTCGGCGGAGGCGCCGGTGCAATCCCCCGAGGTATATCCCATGTCAGATCACAGCAACCGCAGGAATTTTCTCAAGGCCGCCGCCGTAGGCGCAGCCGGAATGGCCGTTGGCCGCCCACTGGCCGGTATGGCAGGCCCTGTCCGTACAAGCGCTTCCGCCGGCAAGAATACCCCTATCCGGCTCGGCGTAGCCACATACTCGCTCCGTAAGTTCGATCGCGCGCAGATGATCGATATGGTCCAGCAGCTCCGGACCCCTTACGTCTGCCTGAAATCCATGCACATGCCGTATGAGTCCACAGCGGCCGAGTTTGCGGCGGCCCGCAAGGAAATCGCTGATGCGGGGCTCATTATCGTAGGAGGCGGCAACAACACCATTACCGAAGATACCGATGAAGCCGTACGGCCGTTCTTCGAGTATGCAAAGAACGCCGGCATGAAGCTGCTGGTAATCGCTCCTACGGCACAGACGCTCCCCCGGATAGAGAAATTCGTCAAGCAATACGACGTAGCCGTTGCCGTACATAACCACGGCCCGGAGGACAAACACTTCCCGGCCCCTGCCGATGCGCTCAAGATCATCAAAAACATGGATCCGCGCGTAGGGTTGTGCGTCGATGTCGGCCACACGACCCGCACCGGCGCCGACGTGGTAAAAGCCATTCGGGAAGCGGGCCCCCGGGTACTCGACGTGCACATCAAGGACCTTTCCGACCTCATGGTTAAGGAGAGCCAGGTCAATGTCGGCCGCGGCGTCATGCCGATCCCGGAAATTTTCCGGGCGCTTCAGGATATCGACTTCAAAGGCTACGTCAATCTCGAGTACGAAATCAACGGCGACGACCCCCTGCCGGGTATGATCGAGTCGTTCGCGTACATGCGCGGCGTTCTGGCGGGTATGGGCGCCGTCGTCGTCTGATCAGTGTATCGTTCATCAGGAAACAACAGCAGGTAATGCATGGCGACACAGTCGCGCAGGAATTTCATCAAAACGGTAGCAGCCGGTGCGGGGGCTGCCATGAGCATCCCCGCATCCAGCTACGCCCGCATCATCGGGGCGAACGAACGGATCGGGGTGGGTATGCTCGGCATTGGCCGGCAATCCCGTATGCACCTGTACAGCCTGGTTAATACCTTTCGCAGCGAGGCCGATGTAGTGGCACTCTGCGAGGTGTACCAGCGAAACATGGATGTCGCGAAGCGGCTCGCCCCCGGTGTGGATGCCGTCACCGACTTTCGCCGGGTGCTCGACCGCAAGGACGTCGATGCCGTTTTCATCGGTACGCCGGACCACTGGCACGCCGTCATGACGGCGCAGGCTTGCGAAGCGGGTAAGGATGTGTTCGTCGAGAAACCGACGTCGGTGCGCATCGCGGAAGGCCGCAAAATGGTCGAAGCAGCCCGAAAACATAACCGAATCGTGCAGGTGGGTACCATGCAGCGATCCGGCGACCATTTCCGGAAAGCCGTCGATCTCATCCGGAATGGCGGGATCGGAAAAGTATCCTTCGTGCGGGCGTGGAATTACGGCAACGATTATCCTGAAGGGTTCGGCAACCCGCCCGATAGCGAACCCGTGCCCGGCCTCGACTGGGATATGTGGCTCGGCCCGGCTCCCAAGCGGCCGTTCAACATCAACCGCTTCGGTGTGGTGCTCGACGCCGCCGATAATTACAGCCGGTGGGCTACCTTCCGCTACTTCTGGGATTATGCGGGCGGCATGATGACCGATTGGGGCGTCCACCACCTGGACATCATCCAGTGGGCCCTCGGTTACGACTACCCGGAGACGGTTACGGCAACGGGCGGCAAATTCCAGATACGGGATAACCGGGAAACGCCGGATACCCTCACGGTAACCTATCGCTACCCCGATGCCCTGGTAACGTACGAAAACCGGGATCTCAACGGGCATGAACCCCACGGCCACGGATACGGCATGATGTACCACGGAACGCTGGGTTCCATGTTTCTGGACCGAAGCGGCTTCGAAATCGTACCCGAGCCGGGCAGCAGCATCAACCCGGTGAAGGTAGCCAATGCCAACGATGCCGGAGACGAGCACAAGCGGGACTTCTTCCGGGCCATGAAAGACCGTAAGGCCCCCATAGCGGACATCGAGGTGGGCCACAGGTCCTCGACGACCGCCATCCTCGGCAACGTTTCCCTGCTTACCGGCAGAACCATCCAGTGGGACGGTAAAGTGGAGCAGGTCGTCGGAGATCCGGAAGCAAACCGGTATCTACAGGTCCAGACGCGTGATGCCTGGATCATCTGAGCCGGTAAACTCCCTGTACTTTTATTGCAAACGAATCAGGACAACACGTTGAAAAGAACTTCCCGTCGCGAATTTCTTCGCGTGGCAGCCGCCTCGACGGCTGCCGCCGGAGCAGCGCCTTATGCCTTCGCCCGTGATGTATACCCGCTCCGGAACCGACCGAATTCCCGGTTTTCCCCGAACGATACCATTCAGGTAGCCACCATCGGAATGGGAATTATGGGTTTCGGGGATACCGCCCATACCCGTAAGATCCCGGGCGTGAAGTTTGTCGCCGCCGCCGACCTGTACGATGGTCGCCTCACGCATACGAAAGAGCTGTTCGGCAACGATGTGTTCACTACACGCGACTATCGGGAAATCCTTGCCCGCGCCGATGTGGACGCCGTAATCATAGCCACCCCCGACCACTGGCACGTCCCGATGGCCCGCGAGGCGCTCGCCGCCGGCAAAGCAGTATACCTCGAAAAACCGGCTATCCACCGGGTGCAGGAAGGGGCCGCGCTCGTGGATGCCGCCGCCGCATCCGGTAAAGTGCTTCAGGTCGGGAGCCAGCGTGTCAGTTCCATCGTATACGACAAGGCCAGGGAACTGTACGAGTCCGGCATACTCGGTTCGCTCAACATGATCGAGGCGAAGCTCAACCGCAACAGTGCCATGGGCGCATGGCAGTATACCATACCGCCCGACGCCTCCCCCGAAACGGTGGACTGGGACCGGTTCCTCGGGAGCGCCCCGAAACGTCCCTTCGACGCCGTACGCTTCTTCCGCTGGCGTAACTACTGGGATTACGGAACCGGCCTCGGCGGTGATCTGTTCGTGCACCTGTTCTCCGGAATCCACCACATCCTGACCTCGCCCGGCCCGAACCGCATCATGACAACAGGCGGCCTGCGTTTCTGGAAGGACGGCCGGGATACGCCCGACGTGATGATGGGCCTGTTCGACTATCCCGAGTCGAAAACCCATCCGGCCTTTACCCTTTCGCTTCAGGTCAACTTCGCCGATGGTTCCGGCGGCGACGAAGCCTTCCGGTTCGTCGGGGATGAGGGCGTCATGACCGTCCGCAACGACGGCCTGACCGTCGTGCGCCGCCCGCGCCAGCCCATTACCGAGAATGAAGTACTTCGCGGCTGGAATTCCGGGCGTACGTTCTCGAATGCCATTCAGGGCCAGATCATGCGCGAGATGCGGGCGAAACCCGCTCAGGCCCCGATCCCGATACCCTCCGATATCGAGTTCAAAGCGCCGGAGGGGTACGATGACCAGTTCGACCACTTCACCAACTTCTTCGCATCCATGCGCGAGGGCAAACCCGTCGTCGAGGATGCCGCCTTCGGCGTTCGCGCTGCGGCGCCTGCGGTACTATCCAATACTTCCTATATCGAAAAACGAATCATCAACTGGGACCCCGACGCCATGAAAATGGCATCCTGATTCCGAAACCATCCACCAAGAGGGTTAACATGAACGATTCAAAACAGCACTCCCGTCGCGACTTCCTCAAGAAGGTTGCCGTCGGAACCGCCGGAGTCGGCGTGGCTATGAGCATGCCGGCCTCCAGCTATGGCCGCATCATCGGCGCAAACGACCGTGTCCGCGTGGGCGTCGTCGGGTTCTCCGATCGCTTCCGCGGCTCGCTCTTCCCGGCCTTCATGGCTTCCGCCAAGGACCTCAATTTCGAGATGGTCGCTCTGTCGGACATCTGGAACCAGCGCCGGAACGAAGGTGTGGCCTTCCTGAAGGAGCGAGGCGGTTTCGACGCCAAACCCATGCGCAACAACGAGGAGCTGTATGAGTCCGGCCTCACCGACGCCGTCATCATCAGCACCGCCGACTTCCAGCATGCCCAGCACGCCGTGGAAGCCGTTCGCGCCGGGCAGGACGTATACGTCGAGAAGCCGTTCGCCAACATCATGTCCGATGCGAACCTCGCGCTGGACGTGATCGGGAAAAGCGATCGGATTTTCCAGGTGGGCACGCAGCGCCGAAGCTCGCCCAAGTACCACGCCGCCAACGACTACATCAAATCCGGCAAGTTCGGCCCGATCGTGATGGCCGAGATGATGTGGAACGTCAACCAGCCGGGCCGCTGGCGTCGCCCCGAGCTGGTCGCCAAAATTCAGAAAAGCGACACCGATTGGGATCGGTACCTTCTGAACCGCCCGAAGGAAGCCTGGGATCCGCGTAAATACCTCGAATATCGCCTGTTCTGGCCGTATTCCTCCGGCATTCCGGACCAGTGGATGGTGCATCAGATCGACACGGTGCACTGGTTCACCGATCTGCCCTACCCGCGCAGCGTGGCAGCCAACGGCGGCATCTACCTATGGAACGACGGCCGCCGCAACTTCGACACTATGACCGCCGTGTTCGACTACGGCCCCTTCGACGACAAATCGAAAGGGTTCCAGGTTGTCTACTCCTCCCGCATGACCAACGCGGCCGGAGACGTAAAGGAGCTGTACTACTCCAACGGTGGTATGCTCAACCTGGATACCGGGATGGTCACTCCGGAAGGCGGGCTGGCGAAGAACCACGCCGAAGCCATGGGTATGAAGGAGTACAAGCTTCCGGAAATGAAGCTCTCCACGAGCGGCCGTGTCGAGACCAGCGCCAACACCGGCGCCGACAGCGACACCACCGCCCACATGCGCAACTGGATGAACTGCGTCCAGAGCCGCAAACAGGCCAACGGCGACATCCACGCCGCGTACAACCACTCGGTCGCCCTCTGCATGACGATAGCCGCCCTGCAGACCGGCCAGCGCATCACGTTCGACAGCGCCAAAAAAGACGTCGTCGTCGGTTGATGCACGAAAGCTCACGAGCCGGCCGCACCCGATTGCGGCCGGCTCGAACGGCTTACTCATCCCTCCACGCGGGTTGCGGTGTCTCCGCAATCCACCATCCCCTTTGATCGCTATGCGCTGCATTGCCTGTCGGCAACGTTTCGTTATTCCGTTCGCTATGGCTGCTCTGCTGGCTGCGGGCCTCACGGCCTGCGAAGCCGGCGACTCGGCCACCGGAACCCCGGAGTCCGAAGACTCGCTCGCCGTCTCCTTCGTGAACCACGAGGATGCCGGCCGGGTTGACGTGCTCGTAGGCGGTAAACCGTTTACCTCGTACATCTACACGGACACAATTTCCGTACTCAAGAAGCCCGTTCTCTGGCCGCTCTATACGGCGTCCGGCAAAGCCGTAACCAGAGGCTACCCGCTGAACCCCCGCCCGGGTGAACGTACCGACCATCCTCACCACATCGGCCTATGGTTCAACTACGGCGATATCAACGGGCTGGACTACTGGAACAACTCCGACGCCATTCCTGCGGATCGCGCCGCCAGGATGGGCACGATTGCGCACGAATCGGTGAAATCCATGGAGGGCGGCTCGGGCCGCGGCGTCCTCGAAGTAACGGAAAACTGGGTAACTCCCGACGGCAAGACGCTTCTGAAGGAAGATACCCGCTTCGTGTTTGCCGCCGAGCCCGATGTGCGCATCATAGATCGGCATACCACGCTAACCGCCCAGGCGGAACGTGTAGACATGAAGGACAATAAAGAAGGCGTACTCGGCCTGCGCCTTACGCGCGCCCTGGAGCATCCTTCGAAGGATTCGGTGGAGGTGTATACCGACGCGAGCGGCCTTGCCACAACGGTTAAGGCCGGCGGAAACGAGGGCGTTACGGGACGCTACATCAGCAGCGAAGGCTTCGAGGGAGACGACGTATGGGGCACCCGGGGCAAGTGGGTGATGCTGAACGGCGTCCTCGACGGCGACTCGGTAACCGTGGCGATCCTCGACCACCCCCGGAATGTAGGCTTTCCTACTTACTGGCACGCCCGCGGCTACGGCCTCTTTGCGGCGAATCCGCTCGGTCAGGCGGCGCTCTCGGGCGACAAGGAAACCTTGAATTACGCCCTCGATCCGGGCCAGTCTACCACGTTCCATCACCGCATCCTCATTTTCTCGGGTAAACAGCCGACACGGGAAGAGATGGCGGCTCGTTACGATCGGTGGGCGTCGGAACCTTCCTGACGCTTCATAACGTACATACATCGAGGTGCGTGAGGGTCGTTTCGCGATCTCCTCACGCACTTCTTTTTTTGCCTTATGCCTCCGGAGGGTGTCAGGGTCGGCGTCGGGCTCAATTTATCTGTAAGGCCGTTTCATGCTGAAGAAATCGTTGCTTCTCCCTGCCGTAGTTGCTCTGCTGGCCCTGACGTGGGCCGCGTGCGATACGGTTGATGAACCCGAACCCTTCGAGTTCAAACTCCAGGACTTGAACGGAACCACGTTCGAGCTTGCCGAAAAAACAGGAAATGTGGTAATCGTCAACTTCTTTCAGACGACCTGCGACGTGTGCGAAGCCCACGTGGATACACTGAAGGCAATCTACGAAACGTACGAGGGAGACGATCTGATCATCGTCGGCGTATCGATGGAGAGCCGGGAAACGTTGCAGGCGTTCAAGACGGAACACGAAATTCCGTATCCCATCCTGCTCGATCCGTCGGGCGACGTAACGAGATACTACGGCGTCCAGTACATCCCGACCAACATCTTCTACAACAAGGCCGGGGTGGCGATAGGGTATTCCGGCCCGATAACGCAGGATCAGTTTGCCGAAGTGCTGGACGATCTGTTGCAGTGACCGTACCGTTCGCAACCGCCGCGAAGAGGGCCGCGCATCGTGCTATCTTTCTTCAGGCCATACGTAGCAAGCGGATTGGGCCCTTCCGGTGAACCAACGGATGGAAAAAACCATGGAATGAATCGGCCGGTCCTTTTTTTCATAACGGCCTTGCTGGTAGTTGCCCATCACGCCGGGGCGCAGGCCCCGACCGACTCGCTGCTGATCCGGGCCGAGATGAAACTGGATCAGGGCGAGCCGGGAGAGGCCGCCGCGTTGTACCGGCAGATACTCCGGGCCGACGAACGCGACGTTGCGGGATACATCGGGCTGGGCCGTGTCGAACTGGCCGAGGGACACTGGGATAGGGCCGGCGATCACTTCGACCGGGCGCTGAAAATTGCTCCCGACGATACGGCGGCCCATTACTACAGAGCCATCGCCTTCCGGGAGCTGGCCCGGATACGCACCATCTTCCAGCAGTTGCACTGGTCCGGAGCGGAAGAACACTTCGAATGGGTAATCCGGCGTGACTCACTCTATCGGGACGTGCTTTACCAGTATGCCCTGCTACGGCGCTATCACGAAGCCTTTCCCGAGGCCCTTCGATTGGGCCGCAGGCAGGTCGCGCTTCGCCCCGATCTGTACGAAGCGCAGCAGGGCCTATTCAAGCTATACCGCTCCTTCATCACCCGCACCAACCTGCGCGGTGTGGAGGCTGCCTTATCCAACGATACGTCGGGCTATGCCGCCTTTGCGCTGGCGGAAAAATACCGTCGCGAGGACCAACCGGAGGAAGCCGAGAAGCGCCTGCTCGACCTGCTCGACCGCCCCCCGACCATACCGCGCCAGCCTCTCTGGCTGGCCCTGGCCCGGGTGAACTACGCACGAGGGGATGATTCGACCGGCCAGCGGTATGTAGAAAAAGCCATCGACGGGATAGCCGATCCCCCTGGAGCGGCCTTTGTTTTTGACGACGCCAAGTACATTCTCACCCCGCCCGAGCTGGAACGGTACCGGCGCATGAGCGCGCCGGATTCATTTCGGACATTCTTCCACACCCTCTGGCTCGCCCGAGATCCTTTGCCCTCAAGCCCGGTGAATGCCCGCCTGACGGAACACTACCGGCGGCTTCTGAAAGCGGAAAAAGATTTCTGGTTCGACGGACTGCGCACCTGGCATAACAGCCCGGACCGCCTCCATGAGCTGCAATACCCACCGGCCTACCGGCTCAACGACGAGTTCAACGACAAAGGACTCGTCTACATCCGGTACGGCGAACCGGACGAGCGAGAGTTTCGGGTTACGGCCACCTCGCTTCCCAATGATTCATGGAGATACCGGGGCAAGCCACCGCTCGATCTGCACTTTGTCGTAGCCCGCGATGCGGTAGGCAACAACTGGCGACTGGCCCCGGTCATCATGGACCCCGCCATCGTGGAAAACCTACAGCACTGGGGAGGTGTTTATACACGCCTCGCCGGCGCGCACTCCCCGCTGGAACTGGAGCAGTACCGGAACGAGTGGTCGGAGCAGAGCCGCGATGCCGTAAGCCGGGTGATGACCACGGATCGCCATACCTGGCCGGACAGCGCCGAAGCGCTGGAATGGTCGTTTCTGACCGCTTCCTTTCGGGCGGATAGCGGCCGTACGCGGCTCGAAATGCATTACTACGCTCCTCCGAAAGTACCGTTTGCTCGACGAAATCTCGAAACCGGAGCCGCGGTCCTTTCCAGAGCATGGAAACGTCTGGGATGGAAAAGCGCCGTACATCGGCAGGACGCTGACCGTATGGCGGTATCCGGCTTTTTTGCGTTCGACCTACCTCCGGATACCTACCGGGTAGCGCTGCACGCCCGATCCCTGGGGGGCCCTGAAATAGGGGGGTTCAAACAGGAGTACGCACTGCCATCCTACGCCGGCTCCGGCCTCGATATGAGTGATATCCTGCCTGCCCGCCACATCGGACCGCTCCTCGACGGCCCGTACCATCGGTGCGGCCTGCAAATCGAGCCGGCGGTAGACGGCCGGTTCCGCACCGGCCGGCCCCTGTTCGTATATATGGAGGTTTACGGCTTCGAACCCGCACAGGGCCCGGAGGCCCGGTACAACCTGGCGGTCCGGTTGACCCCTGTGAATCGGAAACGCGGTTTTCTGGGCTTGTTTCGTCCGAGCCGGTACCGCCCGGTACTGACGCTCGAAACCGAACGGTTCGTCGCCGAGTCCTGCCCTTCCGAGTACGTTGAACTCGACGTGCGTAACGTCGATCCCGGTATGTATACGCTGACCGTTCAACTGACCGATGTACGATCCGGCCGGACCGTTGATCGAAGCCGTACCGTCACCCTGATTCCGTAATCCATTTCCGTCATGCTACGCATTCCTTTCGATGAGCTTCAGGCTACCCTCAAATCCATCCTGCTGGAGGCCGGTTTCTCGGCGGACCGCGCCGACCTGAGCGCCCGCCTGTTCGCCGAGGCCAGTCTCGACGGGGTGTACTCACACGGACTGAATCGTTTCCCGCGGTACATGCAGATGATCCGGGAAGGCTCCATCGACATTCACGCCGAACCCGAGTGCATCAACCGCGCCTGGGCGCTGGAACAATGGGACGGGCGCGGTGGACCGGGCAATCTCAATGCCTATGCGGCCATGGGGCGGGCCCTGGGACTGGCGCGCGAATATACGATCGGGTGCGTGGGGCTTCGGAACACAAACCACTGGATGCGTGGCGGAAGCTACGGTTGGCAGGCCGCCGACGCCGGCATGATCGGAATGTGCTGGACCAACACCATGCCGAACATGCCCCCGTGGGGCGCCCGGGAGAGCCGCCTGGGCAACAATCCCCTCGTCTTGGCGATTCCCCGCATCGGGGGGCACGTCGTGCTGGATATGGCCATGTCCCAGTTTTCTTTCGGCTCGCTCACGTCGTATCGTCGAAAGGGCGAGATGCTACCCGCCGACGGCGGCTTCGATGAGGAGGGACGCCTCACGCGCGATCCGGCCGCCATCGAGCGGAGCGGCCGGCCGCTTCCCATCGGGCTATGGAAAGGGTCGGGGCTTGCTCTCATGCTCGACATGCTGGCGGCTGTGCTTTCCGGGGGTGTGGCTACCCACCAGATTCCGCCGGATTCCCTGAGGGAAGTAGGCATATCGCAGGTGTTCCTTGCCATCGATCCGCTTCGCGTCCACGCCGAAGCCGACTACGACGACCTGGTGCACCGGATCATAGCGGATCTGCATGAGGCGGAGCCTGCCGAACCGGGTGACGCCGTTTATTACCCCGGCGAACGCACGCTCATCACCCGAAGGGAAAACATGGCGAACGGCGTCCCGGTGGACCCCGAAATCTGGCAGGACGTGCTTGCCATGTAACCGAGCCGGGTTATGCTTATCGGAGTCGGTCGGTCCGGTCGTCCTCCAACGCAAAGCGTTGTTTATCGAGTTGCATCGGTGAAACTTCGCCCGCATCGAACGGGCGCAACCTCAGCCGGTAGCTATACGCTTCCGGGTAGGTCCGGTACCGCATTCGGACCGCTACGGGGGTGTCGCCCACCCCGGTGACTTTCGGGTGCAGGTTGAGCAGGTTCCCTTCGGCCTGCCGTAGCTGGAATGCGTACAGCGCCCGGTCCAGGTTGGCATACGGATGGACGCTTACGTTGAGCGTGGGCATCGCCAGAACGGCCAGTCCGATTCCTGAATCGTTTATGAGTGCGGCCCACCGGACGTCCGTCTTGTTTCCGTAGTCGGTCGGTACTACGTACGGCACGTACTGATCCATTACCGAGCCTGAATACACGCCGATCCGGGCGCCCGTCTTTCGGTCGGGGTACGTCTCGAACGGACCGCGCCCATACCAGGTGAAGGTATCGAGGCTTTTCGTCACCTCCATCTGCACCCCGAGCCGCTGAATCCACGGCATGTCGTACCCGAATGGGGTTACGTCGTGTTCGAGAAAGAGGTCGCCGCTGCCGAGCACTCGGAACCGGTATGTGTTCTCGAAGCCTACCGGCTGGTTCGGGGCATGGGTGAGCGTGTGCGCCTCGAAGATGACTTCCTGCGCGGAGCGTGTTTCGAGCGACGTGCGCTTTACCCGGTGCTCCAAACGGTCCAGGCCGAGGGCGCGCCAACGTTCGGCCTCGGCATCGCCCCACGCCACGCGCTCGTTCTGGAGCGGTGAGCGCCATACGTTCAGGCGGGGCCCCTGCACCAGAAGCTCCGTTCCCCGGTATGTCATCGACGTCAGGGTACCCTCGCTGCGGCTGAATGTGTAGGCGAAATCGTTTCCCGTAATGACGACTTCGGGGCCGTTTTCGTTGACCTGTAACGGGGGCAGCCCGCCGGTGGGTATAACGGCAGCGGCGGGCGTCTCCACCGGCAGAATGAATTGCGCGAAGGCGACTTCATGGCCTGCTTCCGCCCACAGCGTCGCATGGGGTAGCCGGAAGGAGAGGGTCAGCAGGTATTCCACACCGGGTTCGGGTTGCGGCCGTGTGTAGGGCACGCGAACCGCTACCGTATCGCCCGGTGCGCCGGAAACCTGTAGCTCGCCTTCCTGAAGGGCCTGGCCGTCGGCGTGGAGGGACCATCGCACCGCCAGTTCGTTCAGGTTCGTGAATCCGTAGCCGTTCACGATCTGCACCATGCCGTTCCGAAGCATCTTCGGCAGTACGCGCACCCCTGCATGGCTGCGTTTCATCTGGTGCGTTTCGGGCTGCACGGTGCGGTCGGCAAAAATGACGCCGTTAAGCAGAAACGGACTGCTGCCGTACGATAGAAACCGCCCCGAACGGTTCAGTCCATCGAAATCCAGCGCGAGCCGTGCCCCCGCCGGAAGGGAAGCCTGACCCAGTTCGGAAGCGGCCAGGGCCCGCCCGTAGATGCGAACGTCGTCCAGGACGGCATTGCTTATCCATCCCTGAAACTGCTCATGGTGAATCAGGGAGTTGCGGCCGATATTCACGGGCGTCCACGATCGGTCGATGAACCCGTCCCGGACGGTGATGACCCCCGCATGGCCGCTGTCGGTCGCCCCGATGCCGGCTCGCTCGTTCCGAACGGACGCTGCCTCCTCACGGTCGATGTAGAGGCGCAGAAAACGCCCGTCGTATACGCCGGCAATGTGATGCCAGTTATCCGTCCAGTCGTCGGGCAAACGGGCCTCTACCCGAAGGGGCTCGCCGTCGTGGATGTAGAAAGCGAGCGTTTCCGGGGACGTTTGCTCCAGGCCGTATTGCCGCCCTTTCGCAATGAACGTATTGCTTCCCTTGAAAGGCCGTGGGTATACCCACGCTTCCAGCGTAAGCGTGCTGTCGGTCACGTCGAGCGATGGATCGTCGTATACCTCCACCCAGTCATCGAGGCCGCTGAGGCTGAGCGCCTTGCCGCGCCGCCCCTCTACGAGCTCGGGCCGCCCCATCACCGTCGCGCTGATGCCGGCGGCCCTGTCGGGCGTCGTAACGTGCTCCTGCCATAGCCCCTGGTCCACCCAGTCCCATATAAATCCACCCTGAAGCGTCGGGTATTCGTGGATCAGGTCCCAGAACTCGTCGAAATGCCCCAGGCTGTTCTCGAAGGCGTGGGCATACTCCCCCATCACGACCGGTCGCGGATCCCGCTCGGCGATGGCTCGCAACCCGGCGGGAGAGGGATAGCGAGGCCCGATGATATCCACATAGGGAGCCTCGCCGTCCGGTACATTCGGCTGGTGATACAGCCACCGGGTCGGTTCGTGCTCGCGCGCCCATTCGGCCATCATATAATGGATGAAGCCGAGCCCGCATTCGTTTCCGGTGCTCCACATCACCACACTGGGGTGGTTTTTATCCCGCTCGATCATGCGGATCCATCGGTCCATGAATGCTGCTTCCCACCCCTTGCGATTCGAGAGTTCGTCGTGGGCGCCCCACTCGGCGTAATGGCATTCCGTATTGGATTCGTCCTGTACCAGGATGCCGTACCGATCGGTCAGTTCGTACCACTCCGGGTCGTTGGGATAGTGCGATGTCCGGACTGCATTCACGTTGAATTGCTTCATTAACTCCACATCCCGCCGCATCATGTCCGAGGTGAGTGTGCGCCCGTATTCCGGATGATGCTCGTGCCGGTTGACCCCCTTGAACTCAATGGCAACCCCGTTCAACAGGGCCTGTCCGTTTCGTATTTCCAGCTCCCGAAACCCTACCTGCTCGTTTAACCATTCGAGCGGTTGGCCCCGGCTATCGACCAGCTCCAGCAGCAGGGTGTACAGGTTGGGTTTTTCATCGCTCCAGAGCCGGGGATGCTCGACTTCCTTGCGCAATCGAACCCTGGCCTCCTTACCGGCCTCGATGGTAAACCGCTCCCCGAAGGTCGAAACACGGTCTCCGCCGGCGTCGAGCAGCTCCCCGCGCAGGGTAAACGTCCCGCCGCCCTCCGGGGCATAATGCTTGATTTCGGCATCGACCCGGAGTACGGCATCCCGGTACCGGTCGTCCAGGTCCGTTCGGACGTAGAAATCCTGAACATGGACCTTCGGGGTCGAAAACAGATACACGCTTCGGTAGATCCCACTGAAACGCCATGCGTCCACATCTTCGAGATAGCTGCCGTCGGACCACCGGTACACGCGCACGGCTATGCGGTTCACTCCCTCGCGGACGTAGGGTGTAACGTCGTATTCGGCCGGCGTCATGGAGCCTTTATCGAACCCGACGTAACGACCGTTAATCCATACGAAATGGGCCGATTGCACTCCTTCGAAGTGCAAAAACACCTGCCGCCCATCCCATCCGGCAGGAATCGTGAACGACCGCACGTAGGAGCCCGTTTCGTTGTAGTCATCCGGTACGAAGGGCGGATCGAACGGATGCAGATCCATCGGGATGTTCCGGTAGATCGGGCGCCCGTATCCTTGCGTTTGCCACGTGCCCGGCACCCGTATGCTCGGCCATGCCTGGATGTCGTACTCCTCCCGGTAGAACTCTTCCGGGGCCAGATCGGGATTTACGGCGAAATGAAACCGCCAGTCGCCGTCCAGCGAGAGGAAGTAGGGGGATGCGCTCCAGTCGCCGGCTACGGCGGCTTCCCGGCTCTGGAACGGCATGAGGGCCACATGCGTCGGCTCCTGGTTTTCCGACGTGAGGGTAGGGTTTTCGAGATACCGGTTCAGGTTTCGGGGCGCCTGCCCGAAAGCCGTCGGAGCGGCCGAAAGCACTACCCAGGCAAACATCAGGCGGAGCAGGAAGGAGTATCGTGCAGACATGGCGAACCTTACGACTGGAGGCAAACTTCGGGAGACCCTGAAAGATACGCCTCGGCCTGCACATTACCCGATTCGTCGCGGCTTATCCCAGTCCTGCCGCCTCATAGATGGCCTTGACGGCGGCCAGGCTCCGCCTGCCTTCCGCCCCATCGACCATCGGCGCTCTCCCCCTTCGAACCGCATCCACGAAATCGCGGATGATGGCCGTATGGCCGCTAACCGGAATAGCGGCCGGATCTCCACCGGAGCCGGCATCCGTTGCTTTACCGGCGCGGGGTGGGGCGACGCGGGCATCCTCCGGCCGTACGGTGGTCCACTTCTCGACAGTCTCCCCCTCGATCTGAATGCCGCCCCGGGCGCCGTATACTTCCAGCCGGTGAGGGAAACCTGGTTCTGCCGTGGTAGTGGCCGTAATGGTAGCCAGCGCCCCGCTTCCGAAACGCAGCACGGCGCCGGCGACATCTTCCACCTCCACCTGCCGGAAACGTGTTTCTCCCATGGCCTGTATGGCAACGGGGTCTCCCATGTACCACACCAGCAAGTCGATCAGGTGAATGCCCTGGTTCATCAGGATACCCCCTCCATCCAGCTCCCATGTGCCCCTCCAGGCCGCTGAATCATAGTAAGTCTGCCCCCGGAAGTAAGGCAACGTGACCAGGCCAAGCGTGAGCGGCCCGAGGACACCGGCCCGGATGGCTTCGTACACGCTTCGGAACAGGGGCTCGGCCC
>CBDUBS010000009.1:0-38724 GCA_965365445.1 uncultured bacterium
CGCCTCCCGCCAGCGCGACCGTCCTGCCCGTCCACGACCGGAATTCCTCGGGCTCCTGCCAAATTCCGACGAGCCGGACGATGATGAGGTGCGTGAACAGGATGGTAAAGGCGCTCGAAAATACCGAAACCAGGTTCACCGATAAGGCGACGAGGTCCGCCGGCACGAACATGGAAAACAACCGCCCGACCAGCATATAGAACGGCGCTCCCGGAGGGTGCGAAACCTGAAGCCCGTGCGCGATAGCGATGAACTCTCCGGCATCCCAGAACGACGCCGTAGGGGCTACCGTAATCAGGTACAGGACGAGAGCGTAGACGAATACGAAGCCCGCTACGAGCCGGTCTATCAGTCGAACATTCATGAGAGTCTGCATTGAGAACGAAAAGCGGATCGTAGACACCGGCGCGGCGTCGGGCCGTAAAAACGCGAAGGTATTCCGATCGTTTCAGTATGGAAGCACTTGAGGCGTAGCCCGCCCACCGGCCGGCCCAAGTTACCGTAAATAGAAACGAACTCATACCGGCTCGTAGTATTTCGGCCGGGCTCGTTGCGAGCTACCAGCGACCTCCGGCGGCATCGATGAACGTCTGAACCGCCTCCGCCGACATCTCGCCATAGTTCATCATAAAGGCGAGGCGGCCGTTTTTATTGAAGATCCACGTCGATGGAATCCAGGTGACCGGCAACCCGAGGAAGCTTCTTCGGCGCAGGTGTTGCTCCGAACTGGGGCCCCGGTCCGGTTGCACTACTTCCCGAACCCGGTCGTGCAGCCCGTTCATCTCGAGCAGGCGTTTCGCCGATTCGCCGTTATTCCATATGGTGACGAAAGTAAAGCTGACCTCGTCGTTTCGCTCGACCAGGTCGGGCCACACCGGTAATTCGTTCATCGAGTTGTGGCACCACGGCGCCCAGAAATGTACCACGTGAACGCCGTCCTCCGCGATGATTTCCCGAACCTGCCGCTCGGCGGCTGTGAGGGAATCCGGTTCCTGCCCCGCGGCGAGGCCGGCGGTCAGAAAGGCGAACAGAGCGAATAACGCTGTTTTTTTCATGGGTATATGATTGTTTATGTGTCACCACCCGAAGCGGAGCGTCTCCCCCCGAGAACGACAACGATTTCACCGCGCACCCGGGGTTGCGCGGCATAGTACTGATGCACCTCCGATAATGTCCCCCGGCGTATTTCCTCAAACTTCTTGGTCAGCTCCCGCGCCACCACCACCGGCCGCTCGGGGCCGACTACGTCCTGCAACTGGACCAGAAGTTTGACCAGCCGATGCGGCGATTCGTACAGCACCACTGTACGTTCTTCGTCTCGTAACGCCTCCAGCCTGGTTTTTCGGCCCTTCTTGACAGGTAGAAACCCCTCGAACACGAACCGGTCCGAGGGCAGGCCCCCGGCGGCCAGCGCCGGGATGAGGGCGCTCGGACCGGGCAGGGCTTCCACGCGGATTCCGTGCCGTATGCACTCCCGCACCAGGTAAAACCCCGGATCCGAAATCCCCGGCGATCCGGCGTCGGTAATGAGCGCTACGCTCTCGCCGGCCTGCATCCGCTCCACCAGTTGCGGCGCCTTGTGCGTTTCATTGTGGTCGTGGTAGCTCGTGCGCGGCGTGGCGATGTCGAAATGGTCGAGCAGCACCCCGGAAGTCCGTGTATCTTCGCACGCGATCAGGTCCACTTCGCGGAGGATACGCAGCGCCCTGAGCGTGATATCCTCAAGATTACCGATGGGGGTAGGGACGAGATACAGCATGGCTCAGACTTTCACGGCCGGCGGGTCGCTTCGCACGGCCACGGGGCGAGCGAAGCGTTCCAGCACACGCGTCAACAGGCCGGGCGTGGCCCCCAGGTCGAGCGTCTGGTACACGAAGCCCCATAACGCCGCTCCCAGCACGACGATGTTGGCGATCCACATGCCGATCCACGGAGGAAGGTAGCCCCTGTCGGCCAGCTTTTCTCCCTGAACCAGCGTAACCCAGTAAAAAAGGAAGATGCCGATGGCCAGCGCCCCGGCCGTGCCCAGCCCGCCCCGGCGGATGCTCAGCCCCAGCGGAGCACCCACGATCATGAAAATGAGGCACGCTACTGCAATCGAGATCTTCTTGTGTACCTCCACGAGGTACCGATCCACCCGGGGCTGCTCCAGGGTGGTAATGCTCCGCTGCAACTCCTCGGCTTTCATCCGCGACGATTCGGCTCGCTGATTGGCCAGCGATACCACGGCGCGGGCTTCCGCGGCCGTCAGACCGGCCAGGAGACCGCGCTGAACGCGCAGCGTATCGGTCGGGATAACCTCGATGGCAGGCATATACGTGTCATGCGTGGTAGAATCGTCCGTCAGGACGAGCGTATGCCGCAGGTCGGCCCGCATCCGGTCGATGTTCATCCGGAGCGAGTCTACGATACGCACCATGTCGATGGTTCGCATCGTGCGGTCCGAGCGGTACCCCTCCCGGGGGTTGCTGCGCTCGAACGAAAAGTCCGACAGATCGAGCTGCATCCGGTACGTGTCGAAGGCCAGGCGCTCGTACCGGTTTTCGGCGCCGTAACCGATCTCCATGACCTGCCGGTGCAATTCGCCCTGACGGAGCAACAGATCCATTCGGTCCCCGCTGCCGGAAGGCTCGATGTACCCCCGGGCGGCTTTGATGGTTACGGGTTGCTCGGCTCCGGCGGTGTAGTCGTACACGAGGATGTCCACAAGTTCGTCGGAGCCGGGCGGAATCTGCCGGATGAGGATGCTGTAACCGTTCAGCCCGTTGTAGAACACGCCGGGTTGAAGCTGAAACCCCGGCTTTTTCCGGCGAATATCCTGCCAGAGGTTTTTCGCCCGAAAATTGGCCTCCGGCAGCACTTCGTTGTTGAAATACATCATCCCACCGGAAAGCAGGATGCCGATGAGCACCGCCGGCCACACGAGTTGCATCGGCGACGCCCCGGCGCTTTTCATGACGGCATACGCATTGGATTCGGCGATGCGTCCGAAGGCCATCAGCGAAGCAATCAGCACGGACATGGGCACGGCCAGGACCAGCATGTACGCCAGATTGTACGCGATCAACTCCACGATCACTCCGAACGGCAGGCCCTTTCCCACGATATCCGGCAGGTACTTGATCAGGAACTGCATCAGCAGCAGGAACATCAGCATACCGAGCCACCCGAAAAAGGGGCCCGGCAGCATCCTGACTATCTGACGATGAAAATAGGTCATGGCCGATATTACGCTTTCCGCAGCGTAAGTACGGTAACTTCGGGCTGCATTCCTATACGAAGCGGCGGGCCTACGGTGCCTACGCCTCTGTTCACGTACAGAAACTGCTTCCCGCCCGATTCGATCCGGGGTTCGGTATACAGGCCGGCCCACCTTTCGTACATGATTCGCGCCAGGCTCCACCGGAGCGGCCCGAACTCGAACCCGATCTGTCCGCCGTGCGTGTGGCCGCACAGCATCAAATCGATCTCCGGGTAGCCGGGGCGCACCTCCGCATCCCAGAACGTTGGGTCGTGCGCCAGCAGTATACGGACTTCCTCCCCATCAGGGTGAGGTGTAATACCCGAGACGGCCTGTTTCAGGTCGGCATAGTTCTGCCGGAACCCTGTGTTATCCGTTCCGATGAGGTGCAGGTCGCTTCCGCCGATCCGCAGCGTACGGTGCTGGTTTATCAGCATCCGGATGGGCGTTGCGCCGAGCCGGGCAACCAGCGAAGGCGTATCGGCGTAGTGGTCATGGTTGCCCAGACACCCGTATACCCCCAGGTCTGCCCGGAGATCGCGCAGGGCCGGCAGAATCAGGCGCGTCTCGTCGGCATCGTGGTTTACGTAATCCCCGGTGATCGTAATGAGGTCGGGGCGAAGCCCGTTGGCCAGCCGCACCGCCTCCTGCATGGGTCGCGCGTCGAACATCGAGCCGGCATGTAAATCGGACAACTGCACGATGGTCAGTCCGTCGAGCCCTTCCGGCAACCCGGCGAGGGGAATATCCACCCGGTGGATTCGGAAATCGTACAGCGTGCGCAGAGCGCCGTAGCCCACCGCCACGAACGGGATGCCCGCCGCACCCCAGCCCAGGGCGCGCAAAAACTCCGCCCGGTCGATGCGACGCTCCTCCCGTGGGGATGCCGCCGGCCTGTCGGCCCGGGATCGCCTGGACTCCCGAAGCGTATTTCGCCCGATGATAACGAGGTTGCTTAGCAGCAGAACGAGCGCGATGGGCGCCTTGGGAACGTAATACACGGCCCAAAGTCCGATCAGCAAAGCCCGAGGCAGCTTCGGTTCCACCTCCCACCACCGGAACAGGAAAAAGTACAGCCCAATGGTCAGGGGCACGAGCCCTATCATCGTCCGGTATACCGGCAATGTCCACCCCAGCCTCCTCCGATGCCTTTTTGCAAATCGGCTCCAGTTGCGGTAAACGTACCCGTCGATCCCGACGAGAAGAACCAGTACCCCGAGAAGAAACACCAACCGAACCATACACGATCCATTCACATCAAACAGGAAAACCGCCGGCCAACGACATGACGACACACCTGTTTACGTTCAACCCCTTTCAGACCAACTGCTACGTTTGCCACGATGCCGGAGAAGCCGTTGTCATCGACCCCGGGTGTTACTACGAAGCCGAACGTAGGCTCCTGCTTCAATACCTGGATGAACACCATCTGACCGTGCGCCGCCTGCTGCTCACCCACGCGCACATCGATCACATCTTTGATTGCGCCTACTTCAGCCGCCGATTCGGGCTGTCGTTTCAGATGCACCGGGAGGACTTGCCCCTGCTGCAACACGCTCAGGAGCAAGCGGCCATGTTCGGGGTAGACATCGAAACGCCGCCCCTGCCCGATACCTTCCTCGCTGAAGGCGATACGGTTACGTTCGGCTCGGTCGCGTGGCGGGTGCTTCATGCGCCCGGCCACTCACCCGGCTCGATCTGTTTTTACGACGAGGTCCATCGGGAAGTAATCGCCGGAGACGTATTGTTTGCCGGCTCCATCGGGCGCACGGACCTCTGGCAGGGGTCGTTGCCGCAACTCCTGCGCTCCATCTACGACAAACTCATGACGCTCGATGACGACGTAACCGTTTATCCCGGTCACGGACCGGCTACCACCATCGGCCGGGAGCGCTCGGGCAACCCGTTCTTGACGGACCCCTAAACCAGTTTCAGGGCGTGCCGGGCCGCCTTATCGACGTGCGATACGGGCTGGTTGCTGGCCAGCAGCAGCTGCAACGACGTGTATACCAGCTCGCCCATCGTAAGGCACTGCTCGAATTCCGGGTTGTCGTAGTAGCGGGCCAGTTGCGCGCCGAGGCGCCGGACGTTCTCCTCGGTTGAGATGATGTCCTCGCACATCACTTCCATCAATGCCTGGAAACGTCCGTGCGATACCCGGATCCGGTTTGCGATCAGGGCATGTTCCTCTTTCTGGTACTGATCGGCGCTCTCCAGCGTAAGGCAGGCCTGGCCCATCGAAATGAAGGGCAGGTTTTGCGGGTAGTACTGGGGAAGGTACACCTGCTTCCGCCAGTGATGGCTCTGCTGGTCGAAGTCGATCGGACGCATCCGGTAATGCCACTTCTCGAAATCACGCGTGATATCGATGACGAAGTTGCCGGCGTGCATGTCCCCGAGCAGCCGCACGAAGCACCGCTCGTTGAACTTGACGAACTCCTTCGCAAGGCGAACCTGGTCGTATCGGCTCTCGGGCATACTTTCCCGGATGAACGCATCCGCCGGCACCCCGACGATGTGTTCCTCGATGATGGTCTGCCCGCTGATGAAGTAGTGGATCCGGCTCGGCGACAGGATGTGCTCCAGTTCCAGCCCGTAAACCCGGTTGGCATCCACGCGCTTCACGTAGAAGTAATCGAACAGATCGTTGATCCGGTTCACCGTACGGACGCGGAACGGCAGGGTATTGCCGTACAGGCACAGGTCGATGCGGTCCACGTAAATATGCTCGGCCACCGACGTATCCCCGTCGAACTTCAGAATGGCATACGACTTCTTCAGCTGATCGTGGATTTCATGCTGCTCGATGGGGGAGTAGAACACCGTAGACCATAGCGTATCCTGGCCCCGTTCGTCGTACAACGGAATGGCATTGTTGTACCGCAACATGTCGTCGTAGTGAATTCCGGAATTCTGGATGCGGCCGTAGCGGTCCAGGTACGTAGCGAAATATTCGCTGATCGGATACGTGTTTTTCCTTCGACTGATAAGGTTTCGCATAACGTTCGGGGGGTGAACCGGGCCGTCGGATGGTCTTACGCCCGCGTCAGGGTTTGCTCGCGCACTTTCTCGTAGTGCTCCTCGTACTGCGGAACGATCCGGCTGAGGTCGAATTCATCCACCGCTCGCTCGCGGGCGGCTTTGGCCATGCGGGCGTGCAAGTCCGGATCGGTCAGGATATGGCGGGTGGCTTCGGTAAAGGCATCTATGTCGCCCAGCGGGCAGCGGTACCCCGTTACCCCCTGTACGTTGAGTTCCGGCAGCCCCCCGATATCGCTCGATACGACCGGCACCCCGCACGACATGGCTTCGAGCGCGGCCAGCCCGAACGTCTCCGACCCGCTGGGGATGAGAAACACGTCCGCAATCGAGAGGATCTCCTCTACCGGATCCTGCTTGCCCAGGAAGCGGATATCGTCGTACACCCCGAGCCGGCGGGCCAGGTGCTCCGTCGGCACCCGGTCCGGGCCGTCGCCCACGAGCAGCAGTTTGACCGGGCGCCCCTCCTGACGCAAGCGGAAAAAAATCTCCACCACGTCCGTCGCCCGCTTGACGGGCCGGAAGTTGGAGACGTGCGCCAGCACCTTTTCGCCGTTCGGACAGAGCGCCTGTTTGAAATGCGACTTATTCAGCGGCTTGAAGCGTTCCGTATCGACGAAGTTGTAGATCACTTCGATCGGCTTGCGAATGTCGAACTTGCTGTGCGTTTCCTGCCGCAGGTACTCCGATACCGCCGTCACCCCGTCCGACTCGTTGATCGAATAATTGACGACGGGGGCAAACGAGGGGTCCTGCCCCACGAGGGTAATGTCGGTGCCGTGCAGTGTGGTTACCACGGGCACGTAGAGCCCCTGGGTAGCCATCAAGATCTGCCGGGCAAGCACGGCGCTGGTAGCGTGCGGGATGGCATAATGGACATGCAATACGTCCAGTTTCTCGTACTTCACCACGTCGGTCATCTTGCTGGTCAGCGCCAGCGAGTACGGCGAGTGCTCGAACAGCGGATACGGGTTGACCGTCACCTCGTGGTAGTACACATTACCCGTGGCAAAGCCCAGCCGGAAGGGCATCGAGTAGGTAATGAAATGAATCTGGTGCCCTCTCGCGGCCAGCGCCTTGCCCAGTTCCGTTGCGACGACTCCGCTGCCGCCGTACACAGGATAACAGGTGATCCCGATTTTCATAGACAGGTACAGAGAAAATGGTGACCGACGGCGGTGTTTCCGCAACACCCGGCCTGCGAACCGGCGATGCTGTTGCGTTCCGGGGGTGCTGCTTATACCTTCGCCGCCCGTATAGGATCTCCAATCGTAAAAACGAACGGCCGACCGACGTAAACAAGGTCACAGACCGCTAAAGAAGGATTACAGGTTCCGAACAGCCGAAGCGTGTTACTAATCCTATCTTTGACGCGCATTAGTGTAAAACGAAAGGCATCATTTCAATCAGGGGTGGTCCGGTCATGAAAATTAACGTGTCAATCGGGGTTCTCGTCGTCGTTGCGTCTCTGGTCGGCTCCGCAACGGAGGTCCGGGCGCAGATCGGCTTTGCGGGCGGCCTCAACTACGCTCAGTTTGGCGACATCAACTTTGGAAGCGCCGAGGCCAGCGTAGACAACGCCTCCGGGTACCATGTGGGCATCTTCTTCGATCTCGCCGCCGGTCCCGTTGCCATTCGGCCCGGACTGTTCTTTCGGAACGTGAAAGATATCTCGTACGAGATCGATGCGGGGTCTTCGGGCGTCAACTACGACCTGAACCTGATCGACGTGCCGGTCGATCTGCGGCTTCGGCTGCCGGCGCCCCTGCTTTCTCCGTACCTGCTCGCCGGTCCGGTCGTCACGTTTGCCTCCAGCAGCGACGAGGATTTCGGCGACAGCATCGAGAACCTGCTGTTCTCCGGCAACATAGGGGCCGGGCTCGAGCTGCACGTGCCCATACTGGGCGTGACGTTGTTTCCGGAGGTGCGCTATGCCTTTGGCCTCTCGCCTCTGGTCAAGGAGTTCGAGTTTCTCGGAGCGTCGTTCCAGGCAGAGGACGGCAACCAGCGCATGAACTCGATCATGCTTCGCCTGGGTATCGCCCTGTAACCGGCTGCCGGTCGGACGGAGAAGCTGCGCAGGTTCTGCCGCATGAAACCGGAGAGGGGCCCCGATCCCAGGGCCCCTCTGTCGTCGGGTTCAAATGGTGTCGAAGGATTCAGGGTTGGATTCTCAGGGTACGTCCGTTGCTTTCGGATCTACTTCTTCCGGATCGGACGTCGTGGTAACGTATTCCTGAAGGCTACCCCGGGCAATCTGGAGCAGCGTGCCGATTTCGTCGACGGCCCGGTTCATGGTGGCGGCCACGTCCGGCAGCGACATCTCGAACTCGTCGTGCATCATCAGTACGTGGTACTGATCCGACGGCAGCGCCGTCACGCCTTTTTCCCTCCGAAGCGAGGGCTCGTAATCTACCGGCACCTGGCTCGGAATCACGTCTTCCCAGTGCGTCACTTCGTCCGGCTGGTGCCACTCCCAGAACTGCTCGTTTACGGCATCGTTGGCAGGGTTATCCGGCGTATCGTCCAGGGAAACGACCTTGTCGTAGCGGTATTTTCGCTGGTCCTCGACCATCCGGCTCAGCACCCGGTGCTGTAACCCGAGAAGCCACGAACGCAGCTTCATTTTGGGCGGGCGGCGACTGCGGTGCTGCCACGCGTGGATCAGGGTTTCGCCGACGACTTCCTCTGGCGTATAGTCGCCTTTACGCAAATCGCCCTGCGCTGTGTGGTAGTCCAGCCGGCGATGTGCGGCATGCACGAGGGCCTGCGTGAACGGTTCTACCAGCGCTCGAAATTCGTTTTCATCGCCGCTTTCTATCACGTCCTGCCACTTCGACGAACTATGTTCGGATGTCATGATGGTCTCCGTATGGCTTTCTTCGTGGTTTCCCGGGGTTCTACGAGCGCACGGGCGGGCGGTTCGTACAGGCTCGTTACGTACTGGTAGAATGAGGGCCGGGGTCGAATCCTCCACCCGGGCTTTCTGCGATGCCTTCAGCCGGACCGGAGGGGAAGTGCGACGAGCACTCGCAACGCCCGGGCAGCCGCCGGCGGAGCGGCTTCTCTCCCGTTCGCCTTTCTTCACCGGCCGATATGTTCGTACCTTTGTCGCCATGATTTTTGCGGCCATCATGCCTGCGGAGTATCCATGCGTATCGTAGCAGACGAAAACATACCCTTCGTTCAGGAAGCGTTCGGCAGCCTAGGCGCCGTCCATTTGATGAGCGGTCGTTCCATATCCCCGGAAATCCTTCGGGACGCCGAGGTTCTTCTGGTTAGAAGCGTCACGCGGGTGGATTCGTCTCTGCTCGAAGGGTCGGCCGTTCGGTTCGTTGGCTCGGCCACCATCGGCACGGATCATGTGGATGCGGCGTACCTGCGAGACCGTGGAATTCCGTTTGCTCATGCTCCGGGCAGCAATGCGGAGTCGGTCGTCGAATACGTGATCGCCGCGCTCCTGCATCTGGCGGTTTCCCGGAACCAGCCGCTTCGCGGCAAAACGGTTGGCATCGTCGGTTGTGGAAACATCGGCGGCCGTCTCGCCGAACGCTTGCCGGCCCTCGGGCTAACGGTGCTGAAAAACGATCCCCCCTTGCAGCATCTCAGGGAGCGAGAAGGGAAGCCGCGCGATTATATCGGGTTGGACGACCTGCTCGAAGCTTCGGATATCGTAACGCTGCACGTCCCGCTTACGGCGTCAGGCCCGTACCCCACCCGCCGCTTGATGGACGACGAACGGCTCGGAAGGATGCGGTCCGGGGCCTGGCTGCTGAACTCGTGCCGGGGAGCGGTCGTATCCGGCGCCGCGCTTTCCCGGCAGATCGCCGGGCGCCGGACTGGAGCGGTCGTACTGGACGTTTGGGAAGGGGAGCCCGAACCCGATCCGCTTCTGGTGGAGCGGGTGGACCTCGGAACGCCCCACATAGCAGGTTACTCCTACGACGGCAAAGTACAGGGTACCGTCATGCTGTACGATGCGCTTACGGACTACCTGCGCATGCCACGGCAGTGGAATGCGGAAGAAATACTGCGGCCGGGCGCCGGGGACCACCCCCGGCTTGCGGCCCCGGATGATGCCGCCGGCGATGAAACGACCTGGCTGGCCGCTCTGGTCCGGCAGATGTACCCCATCTCGGAGGACGATCGTCGGTTCCGGGGATACCTGGAGGTACCGGCCGAGCGAAGAAGCGCCTTCTTCAACGAGCTGCGCAAAACCTATCCGCGCCGCCGGGCTTTTTCGCGCCACCGGCTCCCGGCCAGCGAGACGCCGGAGCCGTATCGGATCGCCGTGCAGGAGGGGCTGCGCGTCGAGTTGACGGATGGTTGAGCCGGCGGCTTCAGGATGTGTATCCGTACGATCGGAGGAATCCGGGCCGGTTGCGCCAGTCGTCCCTTACCTTTACGTGGAGTTGAAGGTATACGGCGCCCCCGAGGAACCGCTCGATGTCCTGACGGGCCGAGGTGCCGATTTTTTTCAGGGCGGCGCCCTTCTTTCCGATCAGGATGCCTTTCTGTGAATCCCGCTCCACCACGATCTCCGCGTCGATGAAATCCTTTCCGTCCGGGCGTTCCTCATACGCGACGATGTTCACCTGCGTCGAGTAGGGGATTTCCTGCCGGTACTGCTCGAATATCTTTTCCCGGATGATCTCGGCGACGAAGAACCGCTCCGGGTGTTCGCTCACCACATCTTTCGGGTAAAACGGCGGCCCGAGTGGCAGGCGTTGCAGACCGGCGTCCCGGACGACGTCCAGGTTGTAGCCGGTCGCCGCCGATATGGGAATCACCTCTTCGAAGTGGCGCAGGCTCACGTACGATTCGACCAGGGGCAACGCTTTTTCCGCCGGAATGAGATCCATTTTGTTGACGAGCAGCATCGCCGGGCGGCCCTGGATGTGCTCCAGGCTGAACGGATCGGGGTCTTCGCGGGTGGCGTCAACCATGAACAGCAGCAAGTCGGCTTCATCGATGGCCGTCTGCGCGGAAGCCATCATGGCTTCCTGCAGCCGGTACCGGGGTTTGATGAGGCCTGGCGTATCGAGGAAGATGATCTGGTGCCGCTCCCCCGACAGGATACCCAGGATGCGGTGGCGGGTCGTCTGGGGCCGCCGCGTCACGATGGACAGCTTGCGGCCCACCAGGCTGTTCATCAGCGTGCTTTTCCCGACGTTCGGCCTGCCGACGAGCGCTACGTACCCGCTCCGATGATCTTCCGGTACTTCCTCGAAAACGAACTGATTGGTATCCACGGTAACCTCGGCTGATAGGCGTACAAAAGGCGTCATGCACCGCGCACGAGGGCGGCCATTTCCTTCACGGCGCGGTCCATCCCCACGAGCACGGCCCGGGCGATCACGGCGAAGCCGATGGAAACCTCATGCACGTGCGGCACATGCGCCCGAAAAACGGGATAGTTCTGATAATCGAGCCCGTGGCCCGCATGTATTTGCAGCCCGAGGGCATAGGCATGCTCGGCAGCTTCCGCCGTCCTGAGGGCTTCGTGCATCCGGCGCTCGCGGGTGTCGGCGGTCGCGAAGGAGCCCGTATGAAACTCGACGCAATTGGCGCCCACGTCATGCGCCGCCTCTACCTGGGCAGGGTCGGGTTCGATGAAAAGGGCTACTTCGCCGATGCCTGCCTCGTACAGCCGTGGAACGACGTCGAGCAGACGCTCCCGGGAGCGCTCTACGTCGAGCCCCCCTTCGGTAGTCACCTCCTCCCGGCTCTCCGGCACCAGGGTGGCCAGGTCGGGTTTTACCTCGCAACAGATCCGGACGATCTCTTCCGCCAGGGAAAGCTCGAAATCGAGCTTGGTACGAACCGTTTCTTTCAGCAGGTATACATCCCTGTCGGTGATGTGTCGCCGGTCCTCGCGCAAGTGAAACACGATGCCGTCCGCGCCGGCGGTTTCGCACAACACGGCGGCATGAACGGGGTCGGGAAACGTTTCCCGTCGCGCGTTCCGCAGTGTTGCCACGTGGTCGATATTGATGAGCAGGTTGGTCACGGTAAGTGCTTTCCGGTATTACGAAAACTCGTTGAAGCCGGCAACTCCGTAATCGGATCAGGGTCTGCCTTATCGATATTGCCCCCGTCCGCTTACCCCTGCGGTCCCTGCCGGTAAAACGGGGCTCGCTTGCCGCCGGAAAAAAACAATGTAGCGTAAACCGAATCGAGATGCGTTTTGTTTGCGCCGAAGTCGGCCGCGGATTGTGCGATCTCCATGCATTCAGCGGCGCGGTTGCATTTGGAAAGGGTGACCAGTATTTTCGCGACGATATGCAGCCTGTACCGGCATTTCCTGAACCCGGCACGAAACGTAACCGTACATAATTCCTGGAGCAAGACACGTTATGGCTTCTTCTAGCCGCCCCCTGAGGATCGGTATACAGATTCTCCTGGCCATCGTCATCGTTGGGCTTTCGTACTGGCTGTACTTATCCATTACCGAGCCGTATGAAGCCGTCGAGGAACAACAGCGCATCACCAGCCTCACCCGCGACCGCATGGGCGACCTGCGCACGGCGCTCGTACGCTTCGAAACCGTCAACGGTCGGTACCCGAGCAGCCTCGATTCGCTGATTGCCTTCGTGAGAATGGATTCCGTCCTCTCCGCCAATCCCGACAGCGTGTTCGGTCCGGGTTTCGTGCCCGATTCCCTCCCGTACTCTCCCCGTACCGGAGACCGCTTCGAGTATGCCGTCAACGATACCAGCCGGGTCAAGAGCTATCTGATCAAAGATCCCAACTCCGATGACCGTATCGGTACCATCGAGGGCGAAGTGACGATGCTCAATGCGGCGAGCTGGGAGTAATCGCTCCTTCACGAATTTTTCTGCTTCGTACCCGGCGCTGCCTCACGCCGGGTACGAAGCAGGCATCCCGCCAATGTGTACGGTCCCTTCCGTTCCGAGGATAGTCGGGATTTATCGCCCTCCAGCATGGATGCGCAAATCAGGACCGGCATTGATATTTGCGACTCCGTACTCCGGTACGCGGAAGTAGAACAGTACGGCTCCCGTTTCCGCCTGCTTCGGTTGGGTAGTTGCTATTTCGAGTTCGATGTGTCCCGGGAGGTATTTTCGTCGGACGCGCCTACCTACCTCAAAACCATCGGAGAAGCGGTGCACGACGTGTTCGCCGGCTCGAACGCTTCGAGCATGCACGTGGCCGTTCATCCTCCGGATTGCCTGTCGTTTTTCTCTCCGGTTGCGCCCTCCGATCCGCCGTTCCTTCGGGAGGAGCGTTTGCGCAGGGAAGCTTTGTTGCTGTCCGATGGGTCCGCATCGGTCCGCCTGGTATCGCAGCGCCTGCTGGAGGACCGATCGTCCGATGGGGAGATCTTCGAATGGCATCATGGGCTGGCCGTCGATGAGCGCGTATACGAGCGCCTGGACCGCATTTTTGAGGCTTTGCCCGGCCACGGATATTCCGTTCACTTGAGCACGCAGGCCGCTGCCCTCGTAGCGGGACGCCTCCTGAATCGACAGGATCCCGTAGGAGCCTTCCCGCTCGCGATGGCCGTCGGAGGGTACACCGGCCACGTAGAGTACACGTTGCTGCGCCGGGGCCAGTGGTTCTACAGCCACCACGTTCCGGCCCGGTCCTCCGACGACGCGGTGTTTTTCTCGGTTGCGCTCCTGCAGCGCCTCGGCTACCGGCCCGCTGACGTGGGCCGGGTGTACGTCTACGGAAACGTGCTCAACCTGGCCGAGTCGCCCCTGATGCGAATGCTGTATCCCACCGCGCCGGAGGTGCTCAACCCGACCCAGGTAGTCGCGCTCGACCCGGCCAGCCTGGCCGCCACCTTCGATTCCGAAGCCTATGTCCCCTGCATCGGGGTGGCGCTTTGAACCGCAGCGGACCGCGCGGGTAACAGCCTGAGTAAAGAATAACCGGAGTCCTTATGCGGATCATCGCCGGAGAGTACCGGAGAAAACCCCTCGTAGCGCCCAGAGGAAACCTGACGCGGCCCAGTACCGACCGCACGCGGGAATCTCTTTTCAGTCTGGTCGAAAGCCGGATGGATCTGGAAGACGCCGACGTGCTGGACCTTTTTGCCGGGACGGGCGCCCTGGGCCTCGAAGCGGCCAGCCGGGGCGCCGCCGCGATTACCTTCGTGGAGCAACAGGCCGAGGTGCTCAAATTCACCCGGAAGAACGCCGAGTCGCTCGGGGCGGCCGGCTGCACGTTCCTCCGGGCGGATGCGGTAGCGTTTATCGAACGGTACCGGGGTCCCGCCTTCGACCTCATCCTGGCCGACCCCCCGTATGAACTGCCTGCCCTCACCAGGCTTCCCGAACTGGCGCTCCGGCACGTCCATGCAGACGGATTGTTCGTGCTGGAGCACGACGCCCGCCATTCGTTCAGGGATCATCCCTTGCTCGATACGTCCCGGCCGTACGGACGCACCATCGTATCGGTGTTTCGGCCGGGGGATCCTCCGGTCTGAATCCGTCGCTCCGTATGGAAGCAAACCCGCGCCTCGCCCTGTATCCAGGCACCTTCGATCCGATTACCTACGGCCACCTCGACATTCTCGAGCGGGCGGTGCGGGTGTTCGACCGCGTCGAGCTGATCGTGGCGGTAAATGCCGGAAAAAAAAACCTGTTTACGCTCGAAGAGCGTTGCGCGCTCGCCCGTGAGTGCACCGCCCATCTCGAAAACGTAACCGTCACCTCCTTCGAAGGACTGCTGGTGCAGGCAGCCCGCGAGCGAGGGGCGCGCGCTTTCGTCCGAGGGCTCCGGCAGGTTACCGACTTCGATTATGAATTGCGTATGGCCTTTGCCAACCGGCGGCTGTACCCGGATGTCGAAACCGTATTGTTCATCGCATCCGAAGAACATGCCTTCGTGAGCGCTTCGATCGTGCGGGAAGTGCACTACTGGGGGGGCGACGTCAGTTCGTTCGTGCCGCCTCCCGTAGTCCGGGCCCTGAAAGACGAAAAGCGGCGGCCGGGGGGCGCTCCCTGACAAAACGGCTCCGGGCCGCCGTATGAGGCTTCAGGCCGTTTGAGTGAAAAATGGTTTAACTTGGGGGTGAACTTCACCGGCCCGACGTCGTTTGAAGCGAGCGATCCCTCACCCGTATCACTGCAACCCCATAATCGATGAGCACACCTCCCTTCAGCCTGAACCCTCGTGTAGCTGCCGTCCGCCCGTCCGCCACCCTGGCCATGACGGCGCGGACCAAAGAACTTCAGCGGCAGGGCCGGCCCGTCATTGGCCTGAGCGCAGGCGAGCCCGATTTCGTCACCCCGGCTCCCATTTCCGAGGCCGGCATCCAGGCCATCCGCGACGGCTATACGCACTATACGGAAAACGCGGGGATGCTCGAGCTGCGCCGGAAGATCTGCGAGAAGCTCGAAAAGGATAACGGCCTGAGCTACACCCCGGAGCAGATCCTGTGCTCGAACGGCGCCAAACAATCCGTCGCCCTCACCATCGAGTCGCTCTGCCGTCCCGGCGACGAGATTCTCATACCGGCTCCGTTCTGGGTAAGCTACCCGGAAATGGTCCGGCTGTCGGGAGCCAACCCGGTATCGGTGCCCACCACGGTGGAAAGCAACTACCGCCTGAGCCCGGAGGCGCTCGAAGCAGCCATCACGGAAAACACCCGGATGCTCATTCTGTGCTCTCCCTCCAACCCGACCGGTTCGGCGTACACTCCCGCCGAACTCGAGGCGCTGGCCGAAGTGCTTCGCCGGCACGAACAGGTGTTCGTCCTCTCCGACGAGATCTACGAATACATCCTTTTTGAAGGAGAGCACGTTTCGATTGCTTCGCTCCCCGGCATGAAGGAGCGCACCATTACGGTTAACGGCTTTTCGAAAGCGTATGCCATGACCGGCTGGCGGCTCGGGTACCTGGCCGCCGAATTGCCGATCGTCAAGGCGGCCTCCAATATCCAGAGCCAGGTCACGTCGGCTCCTTCCACGATCTCGCAGAAAGCGGGAATCGCGGCCCTTGAAATGAGCCGGGAGCCGGTGGAAGAAATGGTGGCGGCGTTCCGCGAGCGCCGCGATTTCATGGTGGAGCGCCTGAGCGCCATCGAGGGGGTCCGGTGCCCCCGTCCGGAAGGAGCCTTCTACCTGTTCCCGGAGGTTTCGGGCCTCGTGGGCAAGCGGACGCCGAGCGGTAAAATCCTCGAAAGCGGGGACGACGTGTGCTTTTACATCCTGGAGGAATGCAACGTCGCGCTGGTCCAGGGCTCGGCCTTCGGAGAGCCCAACGGCGTGCGCTTCTCCTACGCGGCGTCGATGGACGATCTGAAAGAAGCCATGCGACGGATCGAAGAAGGGATCGCTGCGCTTCGCTGACGCCGGGCTGTTGCGCTGAGCAAAAGGCTCCGGGGCGACCGCTCCGGAGCCTTGTTTTCGATGAGCGCCCCCGGCATACGGAACGGGGGAAGATGATCTGGATTGCGTGGAACCACAAACCTATCCCGTTCGCGAGTACGAATCCTCGCCCGGGCCTCCCCCCGAGGCCGTCCGGCAGGAACGCAACCGGTACTGGCTGCATCTGCTTCTGTTTCTGCTGACCCTGGCCTCTACGACGTATTCCGGGGGGCAATTCGCCGGGCGTATCCTCCGGTTCGAGGAACTGGGCGCCTGGTGGTTCCTTCCTGACGGCCTGGCTTTCGGCCTGTCGATCCTGCTGTTCCTCTCGGTGCATGAGTTCGGGCACTATCTGGCCGCCCGGCGTCACCGGATCAGTGTGTCGCTGCCCTACTACATTCCGATGCCGCTCGTTCTTTTCGGCACCCTGGGCGCCGTCATCCGGATACGCGAGCCTATTCCGGACACGCGCAAACTTTTCGACGTGGGAGTCGCCGGCCCCGTAGCCGGTTTCGTCGTGGCGCTCGGCCTCCTGTTGTACGCGCTCATCACGCTGCCTCCTCCTGCCTACATGTACGATCTGCCGGGGCATGAGGAAATGAAAGCCTATATCGCCCGGACCGGCCGTTTTCCGGCGCAGATGCTTCCTCACGACACCGCCGATGGTACGGTGGTCATCGTCTTCGGACAAACGCTTTTGTACCAGGCGCTTTCGGCCCTCTTCCCGAATGTGCCGCCGATGTACGAAATCTACCACTACCCCGTTCTGCTTGCTGGTTGGCTCGGGTTGTTCTTTACGGCCCTGAACCTGCTCCCCGTCGGGCAACTCGACGGCGGGCACATTCTGTACGCCCTGTTCGGGCCACGGAAGCATTCCCTCCTGGCCCGCTTTTTCGTCGTCTTTCTTCTCATCTCGGGATCCATCGGTTTCACGAACGAAGTGATTCCGGAATTGCACGCTTATGGTTTGGTGATGGGGGGGCTATCCTGGTTGATTCTGGCGGCCGTGCTGTATTTCTTTCTGTTCAGGGTGTTTGCCGGGGAGCATCGGCTGATTGCTCCGGTCCTGATGGGCATCCTTCTCGTCGCGGCGCTGTCCGAACTGGCGGGAGATGTGCTGGCCGGAGTGGGGTATACGGGTTGGCTGGTATTCTCCTTGCTCATCGTGGTGTTCGTCCGCGTCGATCATCCCCCGGTGCTCTATTCCCGCCCTCTCGACGCCAATCGGAGGATGCTGGGGTACCTGAGCATCCTCATATTCTTTCTGTGTTTCAGCATCCGCCCGATCTACATTCTTTAGCCGCCGCCCGATGATTTCTTCGTCGCCGTGGCGTATACTGGAGCGCCCGATGGGTCCGGCGTGACTTTCGCAACGCTCACCGACTTCGTATCGCATGGTTGTTTGTTACTGATCGAAATGCACGATCTTCCTCCGCCTGCGGGGGTGTTTTCGGTGAAACGGTACTATCCGGCAATTCATTTCATGCGTTTTCGGTATCCTGCTGCCGGGCTGCTTGCGGGCATCCTGGCGTTTCTTCTGGGGGCCTGTGATGCAGCGCCCGGCCCCGGCTCCCCGGCGGGCCGGCCGCCCGTGGTCTCCGACCTGGCGTTTTCTCCCCGGTCGGTCTCCCCGGAGGCGCTCGGCGACCAGGGCGCCGGAGCCACGGTCCAGATTCCGGTCACCCTCTCGGTATCCGCTATCGACGTGGACGGCCGCGTTCAGGAAGTCGGGTATGTGGTTCAGTCGCCCCGTATCGGAGCCCTCACCGTAGCGGAAGGCGCCCTCGCCGCCGCAGGAGCGAATCGGTATACGGCCTCGTTCACGCTGCCCGTAGGGCGGGGAGAGGTAGGAAAGTACACCATCCTGGTCTATGCCGTCGATGACGAGGGCCTGCTGGGCAACGATGCGCGCGGTCTGCTGAACTACATGGCTTCGGGCCGCCCGCCTTCCATCGTGTCGGTAGCGGCTTCTCCGCCCGTCATCCGCCCCCCGACGACCCTGAAGATAGAAGTAACCGTGGACGATCCGGACGGGGTTCAGACGGTGGTGCGCGTCGTCGGCACGACGCCCAACGGCAGTGCCTTCACGCTGTTCGACGACGGCCGAACCCAGGGCGACGCCGCCGCCGGCGACGGCCGGTTTACGGCTACGTTCAACGTGGACCGCGCTACCCCCGGCGTTCAGACGTTCTCGTTCAAGGCGTTCGACCTCACCGGCCTCGAAAGCGCCTCGGTCGAGAAGCCCATCACGGTCGAATGACGATTTTTTCGGACCCTTATCGTACATGATCCGCTTTTCGCACGTCATTTCAGGTGTTCTGCTTGCACTCCTGCTCCCGGCGTCGGGGTACGGGCAAACGGCCGGCTTATCTACCCGTTCGGTTACCGACTGGATTCCGACTCCCGGTATCCTGAGCAACAGCATCTCGAACCTGCACGCCGAAGGGGATACGCTGTGGGCCGGGCCGTACCTCAGCCTCACCGCCGATGGAGGCGCCGGTTGGCGCGCCGCTGCGGCCGACTCGCTATTCGGCACCCGTAACCGGGTGTTTTCCATCGACGTAGAGGGCCGAATCGTGTGGGTCGGGCTGGGGTACACCAGCGCAAAAGGGGAAGGTGGAGAGCCCGCCACGGCGGGCTTCCTGTACTCCGAGGACGGCGGCGTTACTTTTCAGTACCGGTTCCCGCACCTCGATGCGCCGGGCGATTCCACCGTGCGGTATGGTGTCTCCACGTTGAAAGCCCTCCCCGTGGTGGTGCCGGAACAGAGCCCCCCCTACGATATCGACTATGATCCACTAACGGGAACCGTCTGGGTGGCGGCCTGGGCCAGCGGCCTTCGTCGATCCCTGGACGCGGGGCGGACCTGGCGGCGTGTCGTCCTGCCCCCGGACGACCTGACCGAAATCATTCCAACCGAACCGTATACGTTTCAGCTCAACCCGAGGGGTAACGAACCGGCCGGTAACTACAACCACACGGCCTTCAGCGTTCTGGTGGATGAGGAAGGGGTAATCTGGGCCGGCACCCCCCGGGGCGTCAACCGCTCGACGGACGACGGATCCTCGTGGAAACGGTTCAGCCACGACGGCAGCCCCAACGGCCTGACCGGCAGCTGGGTTACTTCCATCGAGGAGCAACCTTTGCCGGGCAGAAATCCGGTATGGATGGCTACCTGGAGCGCCGGCGAAACCGGCGAGCCGGGCGCCGACGGGATCACCGTCACCCGCGACGGCGGCCGGACGTTCGAGCAGGTCCTTCGCGGCGAACGCATCATCGACTTCGCCTTTCACGGCGAAACCGTGTATGCCGCCGGAAGAACCCGCGGCCTGTTCGTCTCCAAGGACGGAGGAACTACCTGGACCACCCTGCGCCACTTCCGGGATAAAACCCGACCGGATCGGCTGTTGCGTCCCGAGGTGGATGTCATGTCGGTGGCTACGGTCGGCGCTACCCTCTGGGTAGGCTCCGACGACGGACTGCTGAAAAGCACCGACGGGGGCCAGACCTGGCAGGTGTTTCGCACCGACGTGCCCCTGCATCCCCAAACGCCGGGGGATCGGATACCTGATGTCGAGACGTACGCCTATCCCAATCCGTTCTCCCCGGCCGCCGATCAGATCGTCCGCATACGCTTCGAAGCCGCGCAGGGGGACCGCCCGGAAATCCGTATATACGACTTCGGTATGAATCTCGTCCGCCGGATCGAAGTCGAGGTGTATGGCCCGGGCGAAATCGAAGCCGTATGGGACGGCCGCGACGACCGGGGCCTCCGAACGGCGAACGGCGCCTACCTGTACGCCGTTCGCGCCGGCCGCCGTACCGTGTGGGGCAAAATCCTCGTGCTCGAGTAACCTATGCCGCTATCTCATCGATTCCGCCCCAAGTACATCCCGGTCTGGCTCGGCTTCGCTTTTCGCTACGGGCTCATCCTGTGTTTTTGCCTGTCCGCCGGCATCCTTCCGGCCAGCGGACAGGCCGGTTCGTTCATGCGCATGGGTTTCGGCGCCCGCGGTATAGCCCTGGGCAACGCGCTCGTCGCGGATGCTTCCGGAGGAGCCGGCCCGTATTACAACCCGGCCCTGGCGCCCTTTGCGCAGAGGCAAAACATCGAGGCCACGGTAGCCCTTCTCTCGCAAGGCCGCGAGTTGCAGTTCCTTCAGTTTGCCGCCCCGCTTCGCCCCCGGGCCGGAGTGGCCGTCGGCCTGGTTCACGCCGGCGTATCCGGCATCGACGGGCGGGATAACAGCGGCTATCATACGGAGGACTATTCCACCGACGATTTCGGCCTGTTTCTGGGGTTCGGCACCCGTATGGGCAAACGGGTTACGGCCGGTGTGGGCTTGCAGCTCTTCCGGGCCGCGTACTTCGACGAGCTTTCGGCGTCCAACTCCATCGGGGTCGATCTCGGGCTGTCCGTCGCACCGACGGACCGGCTCCGGCTCGGGTTCGCCCTGGACGATTTGCTGGCCCGGTATTCCTGGGATACGGCCGACCTGTACGGCTCGGACGGCAAAAGCACGACCGACCGTTTCCCGACCCGGTTTCGCGTGGGAGCCGCCTATACTCCCACCCCGGCGGTTTCGGTCATGGCCGAGTACGAAAGCCGCATCCTCAGCGGCGAGCACCGCACCGGCGAGGTTGAGGTGCTCGGGGATGCCCCGCGGTTCGTCACCGAAAGCCGGATCCTGCATCTGCATGAACGGCGGTACCGGGCCGGGGTGGAGTGGCGACCCGTCACGCGGTTGGCCTTCCGGACCGGGGTGAATGCCGGGGGCGATGATGCCGCCCGGCCGAGCGCCGGCTTCCAGATCGAGCAGCCCCTTGGCGAACTGCTCTCCCGCGTCGATTATGCCTTCGTCATGGCCCCCTTCGATTCCGGGCACATGCATTTCATCACCCTCAGTGTATTCTTCTGAGCATCCTGTGGCCTCAACCTCTACGATATCGTCCCTCAGGCGAGCCTTCCTTCCCGGAAGCGCCCTCCTCGGCATGGTGCTGCTCGTTTCGCCGGCCCATGCCCAGCAAAGCGGGTTGTCGTTCCTGCGGATCGGAGCCGGCGCGGCGTCGGCCGGAATGGCCGATGCGTACGTCGCGCACGGTCGGGATGCGTTCGCCGCCCACTGGAACCCATCGGGGCTCGCCGTTTCAGGCGGCAACACCGTGGCCGTATCCCACTACCTCTGGATCGCCGACGTACGTTCATACGCCGTTTCGTCCCGCTTTCAGGCCGGCAAAAACGGCGGAATCGGCCTGTTCGTGCTCGGAGCCGGAAGCGGCGACCTGGAAGCCCGCGACCGGCCCGGAGACCCGGACGGGCTGTTCAGCGCCCAGTTCCTAAGCTTTGGGGCGGCTTACGGACGCCGCTTCGGACCACTCAGGCTCGGCCTGACGGCGAAATTCCTCTCCGAACGGATCTACACGGAAGATGCCGCCGGCTTCGCCGTCGATGTGGGGTTGCAAGCGGATGCACTCCGGGGCGGGCTCCGCGTGGGGGCCGCCCTGCAAAACGTCGGCCGTATGTCCGAACTGAACCTGGAGGCTACACCGCTTCCCCGGACGCTCCGGGCGGGAGCGGCCGTGTACCCCTTCCGTATCGTAGCGGAGCAGGACCAAACGCGGCTCCTCAATACCTTTATCACCGCCGAGGCGGCTTATCTTTTCCCGGCAGGAGGGGACGGGCTCGTAACCGACTACGAGAACGAACTCCGGATACACACCGGGCTAGCGGCGGAGGTCATGGAAATGGTTACCCTGCGCGCCGGGCTGGTAACGAACGACGCCGTCCGCCGGTTTACCTTCGGCGCCGGCATCGAGTACGGCTCGTTCGGTGTGGATTACGCGTTCCTTCCCCTTCAGGAAGGGTTCGGCGGGCCGGGGCACTTTCTGACACTAGCTTACCACTGGTAGCGGCGCACGGGTCGGGGCCGCTCAGGGAGCCGCTCCTTCGCCGGCAAGCACCATGCGGACGAGCGTGACGAGCCCCCGCAAATCAACGGCCTGGATGCCGGTACGCAGGCGTCCGGCGCACCAGAAATCCAGAATGAGCATCTGGGCGGCGTGAATGGGCACGGCCACCCAGAAAGATCGGCAGCGCCATACCAGCGCCCCCAGGGCGAGCGCCCCCGGAAGGGCGAGGAGTCCTTCCAGGAACGGTTTGTTGACGTGGAGCGTGGTGAAAGGAACGGCCTGAACGAATATAGCCATATACCCCAGCGCATGTCGGGCGCCGAACAGCATGAACCCCCTCCACAGGTACTCCCAGCCGATCCAGTAGAAAATGAACAGGCCCTCATACACGAGGAATAATCGCCAGTCGTAGGCGGCGGGCAGATAGTGGGGATATGCGGCCCGGAACCCCGGATCACTCGACAGGAACCAGGTCGCCGCTGCGACCAGCGGTAAATACACCGCCGCAATTTTTGTCGCGAAGCGCCAGTCGCCCGGGCCAAGACCCATCTGCAGGGGAGTTTGTCGGAAAAAAACGCCCAGGACCAGTACGGGAACGACGAACCCGGTCACGCCCTGACAAACGAACCACCAGCCCCATTCGAATAGCCCCCGCCACGTTTCCGAAACCTCTGCCGACAGGACGTTCCGGAAAAAGTCGCGGCTGCCCAGCTTGTACTGCACCACGACAAGCAACGGAGCCAGGGTAAATACCACCAGCAACTGCCTGTCCAGCCGGCGCACCACCGCGATGAGGCGGCTCCACCCGGCAGCTATCGATGCACGCATTTCCGTAAGGTGGGTCATGAACGGAAGAAATAAATCCTCTTGAAGACGGATAGTGGAAAGAACCAGCCGGTACCGTCGGGTTAAAATAGCCTTTGCGACGAACTAAATGACCCCGGCCTTGTTCGTCCGGGCATTCGCTCTGGGGGCGGCTGTCTGGGGGAGCAGGGCAAAGCGCATACACGACCACCCGGCATGAAGATTACCGCTTTAACGGCTGCATCGGGCGACAAAATGAGAATCCCGGCCCTTGTCCTCCTTGGCGTGGTTGGTTTCGCCCTTTCGGCCTGTGGTCGGGGCGACGTGGAACCAGAAGATCGCATCGCCAACCAGGCCGCCTACGAGCAGGTGCTTTCTGCCATGCCGGATAGCGTCCTGACGGCCCTGCCCCCCCTGGATACCCTGTTTCTGAATTACGACGGGGTCGCCTTTGGCTTCACCCCACCCGATTCGGGGGCTGTTGCCGCCGCCGTGGATTCGGTGCTGGCGGCGCTGACGTTGGAGGAGAAAATCGGCCAGCTCTTCATCGTACATCTGGAAGAACCGGGGCTCTTTCGCGCCGTGAGCCGCACGGCGCGTGAAGCGGTCGAACGATTTCACGTCGGGGGCTTCCTGGTTTCCCGAAATGCCGCACCGGAATTCATCTACGAGCAGTCGCAAGCGGTTCAGCGGATGTCCCGGGTGCCGCTGTTCATCGCCGCCGACTTCGAGCGCGGCGTGGGCCGGTTCGATAACGCCTTTACGGAGCTTCCTTCCAATATGGCTATCGGGGCCACAGGCGATACGCTTTTTGCCGCCGCCGCCGGTCGGCTCACGGCCCTGGAAAGCCGGGCCGTAGGGGTCAATTTGCTGTTTGCCCCGGTGGTGGATGTAAACAACAATCCGGACAATCCTATCATTAACATCCGTTCCTATGGGGAGGATGCGGAAATGGTAAGCCGGATGGCGGCCGCATACGTTCGCGAAGCCCAGACGCATGGGGTGCTCGCGACGCTAAAACACTATCCGGGCCATGGAAACACCTCCGTTGATACGCACGCCCGTATGGCGGTCGTAGGAGGAAGTCGTGAGGATCTGAACCGAGTGGAGCTGCTGCCTTACCGGCGGCTCTTGGCCGGAAGCAGCCCCCCCGCCGCCGTGATGAGCGCTCATCTGTGGGTAAAAGCCTTCGACCGCCGGCCCACACCGGCTACGCTGAGCACGTTTGCCCTCACCGACCTGCTGAGGAACGAACTGGGCTTCCAGGGCCTCATTATTACGGACGACATCCGCATGGGGGGGGTAAGCAACGACTATACCGCTGAGGAACGAATCGTTGGGGCATTGCAGGCCGGGGTGGACATCATCCTGACTCCGGACGATCTGAATACGGCGCGGCAAGCCGTACGTAAAGCGCTGCAAACCGGATCGATATCCGAGGCCGATCTGGATGCTTCGGTGCGGCTAATCCTGTCGGCCAAGGGGCGCATCGGTCTGTTCAGGGAGCGAACGACGCCCCCTGAACGCATGGAATTCCTGATGGAAAGCCCGCGAGGGGCCTATCTGGCGCAGGCCATTGCCGACCGCTCCGTGACTCTGTGGAAAGGCGAACTCGCTTCGTTTCCGGCGTCGGGGGCGCGGGTAGTCCTGGTTCAGCTTGCCAACTATCAGGATTCGGAGGGGATCGAGGCCGCCCAGGATTATTTCCAGTCCCTGATGGATGGGTACGACCTGACGGTTCGCCGCCGGTTCGACCGGGACCCGGCGGCAGAGGCGGTGCGGAATATCGTTGAAAAAGCCGGGGACTCGGACTGGATTCTGATTGCCCTCTACCAGCGGCTTCAAGCCGGGAGAGGGGAGGCAGGCCTGCTTCCTCGTCAGGCCGAACTCGTCCGCCGCCTAATCGACCTGGAGCTGCCGGTCGCCCTCATCACCTTTGGCAATCCGTACGCCGTCAGCCGGTTTGGCGACGCCGACATCGTGCTGGTCGCCTACGACCAGACCACGGAAACGGTCCGGGCTGCTGCCCGCCTGCTCCGTAGCGAGCAGCCCGCCCGGGGAAAGTTGCCGGTTACCGTGGAGCGTACCGACCCCTCGAAACGATAACGTTGCAATAATGAAATCGGTCTTCCGGCTCGCACCGTTCAAAACCGCGCCGTATCTTCACTTCGAGTGATACTTTAAAAGTAATGCTCAAGATAGCTCCCGGATCAAGTTATCCACGGAGGTAGGAAAAACGTGAAGGGCTTGTTACCTTAACGCGGTACGCATTGGTTGCTTTCTTGCGGAAACGGGCAGAGCATCAACAGACCAACCGTTCGTCAATCGCGAAATAGTGAGGAGGTATCGTGGAACAACCCGGCTTTTCTCAGACCGAGCTCAAGCAGGCACTGAAAGACGCGCTGGCCGAAACGCTCGTCGAAAACCGCGAACTCTTCAGCGAAGTGCTGGCCGAAGTCCTGGACGATTTTTTCCACTCCCGGGTGCATAAAGACGTCGAATCGGTAGCCGGGCAGAAACCGGGCATCCTTCCGGTATTGGAAGGCCGGGCCTGATCCCCGGGCCCGTCTGCACCTCTCGTATGGTTCGTTAGCTTCGCTGGTCGCGCATTTCGAAGGAGCCGTCCGATGCATTGAGACATCCGGGGCGGCAAAGGGTAGGCGGAAAACCCTCCGGCGTTCGGATCAGGCAGCAGGAATGATCGATTCATTCCCCCGTTCGTTTTCCTTCTTTACCTCGTTTCCGTTATTTTCCTGCCCCAAGCATGGTTTCGCCTGATCCCGGGTGGAGGCGGCCGGCGGCGCTTCAGCCCCTGCACTCCCCGGTCCGAACCGGAAAGGACGGAAACCAGCCGTGCCCAGTTATATGGAGGGATAAATGGCCGGGGTGAGGCCGACCCCTCCCTTCCCGTTACGAGATCATGGTACCTCTCGCGGCGCCGACGAACGACTCGCTGATTTCAACCGGCCGGAGTGATCCGCTTGGCGCCACCGTATACAAGGATGGCGTCAACTTCAGCGTGTTTTCGAAGAACAGCGTGTACATGGAACTGCTGCTCTTCAGGGACGCCGACGACATCCACCCCCGCGTGATTTCCCTGAACCCGTATGTAAACCGCACATTCTACTACTGGCACGTTTTCGTCAGGGGGATCGGAGCGGGTCAGTTGTACGGGTACCGCGTTTACGGGCCGGCCGATGCCTCGGAGGGGCACCGTTTCGACGGGCAGAAGGTGCTCATCGATCCCTACGCGCGGGCCGTTGCCTACGGCAAGCATTTCGACCGGCAGGCCGCCATGCGCCCGGGAGATAACCTGGCGCACTGTATCAAGAGCGTCGTGGTCGATATGGGGAAGTATGAATGGGGGGATGACCGCCCTATCGGCCGCCCGTACTCCCAATCGGTTATATATGAGATGCACGTCGGGGGTTTTACCAGGAACCCCAACTCGAAGGTGCCGAAAAAGAAACGCGGCACCTACGCCGGCCTGATCGAGAAAATTCCTTACCTGAAAGAGCTGGGCATTACGGCCGTCGAATTGCTTCCGGTGCAACAGTTTGACGAGCAGGACGCCCCGGCGCCGCTGAAAAACTACTGGGGCTACAGCCCGCTGGCCTTCTTTGCCCCCCACCTCGGGTACAGCTCCGACCAATCACCCCTCGGCGCCGTCAACGAGTTTCGCGATATGGTCAAAGCCCTGCATGCCGCAGGGATTGAAGTCATTCTCGATGTGGTATTTAACCACACCGCTGAAAGCGACGAGCACGGACCGGTGTACTCGTTCAAGGGATTTGAGAACCGGGCCTACTACATCCTGAAGGAGGATAAGGCCCTGTACGCCAACTACTCGGGATGCGGCAACACCATCAATGCCAACCATTCCATTACCCGCCGCATCATTCTCGATTGCCTCCGGTATTGGGTTACCGAAATGCATGTGGACGGCTTTCGGTTCGATCTGGCCGCCATCCTTTCGCGCGACGAATCCGGGCAGCCGTTGAAGAACCCGCCCGTGCTCTGGTCCATGGAGTCGGATCCGGTACTGGCGGGCACGAAACTCATTGCGGAGGCGTGGGATGCGGCCGGCCTGTACCAGGTAGGCTCGTTCATCGGGCACAAATTTGCCGAATGGAACGGTCAGTACCGCGATGACGTGCGGCGGTTCATGAAGGGCGATCCGGGCACGGTTACCCGTATGGCATATCGCCTCGCCGGAAGCCGCGATCTCTACCCGCATCCGTCGCGGGAGCCCAACCGAAGCATCAATTTTATCACATCGCACGACGGCTTCACGCTGAATGACCTGGTTTCGTACAACCGCAAACACAACCAGAAGAACCTGGAGGGCAACCGGGACGGCCATAACGCCAACTTCAGCTGGAACCACGGCGTGGAAGGGCCGACCAGTAAGGCCGCCGTCGAGCAGCTTCGCCTGCGCCAGATCAAAAACTTTCTTACCGTTTTGCTGATCTCGCAGGGCGCCCCCATGCTGCTCATGGGCGATGAGGTCCGCCGGAGCCAGAAGGGAAACAACAACGCTTACTGTCAGGATAACGCAACCAGCTGGTTCGACTGGAAGCAAACCGAGACACAGGCCGACCTGCTGCGCTTCGTGCGCGGGCTGATCGATTTTACCCAGCAAACGGCGCCGTTCAATCAGGAATACTTCTGGGCCGACGAAGTAAACGGAGCATCCCAGCTTACCTGGCACGGCGTTCGGCTCAACCGCCCCGATTGGAGTTACGAATCGCACTCGCTGGCCTTTACCCTCACGGAGCCGGGGGAGCAGGGGCAGCTTCACATCATGATCAATGCGTACTGGGAGCCGCTCGTGTTCGAGTTGCCTCCGCTTCTTGCCCGTCATCGGTGGCGCCGGATCGTCGATACCAGCCTCGCCCCTCCTGACGACTTCACCCCCAGAGAGGTATCCGTGCGGGTAGACCGCGATCGGTACAGGCTGGAACCGCGCTCGGTTGTGGTGCTCTGGCACAACGGTCCGGCGTCTCCCTCGGGCGGCCGCTCCGGCGGCGGCAGAAGGCAGGTGTAACCCCGGGCCTTGTTTTACGTAGCAAGGCAGGTTGCTTGCGCCGAACCGCTCTGCCATGCTGGATCGATTGCTTCATCCCCTGCGGAAACGATACGCCCGCTTGTTGTTGAAAACCGTGCCGCCCCGCCATCCGTGGGATCGGATCAGGGCACAGGTGCCCCTTGCCTGCTACGGCATCGGGGCCGTGCGCGATTTTCGATGGTACTTCGAGGGAAAAAGCCGGATCGAAGTGCACGACCTTTCCGAAATACGGGAATGGCTCCTCGGTTGCCGGTACGTCCGCGACCTGGACCAGTTTGCTTCGGTGGACTACTGGCAGCACCCCTGCCACTTCGAGCGTGTTCGCCGGGGCGACTGCGAGGACTTTTCCGTATGGGCGTGGCGCAAGATGGTCGAGCTCGGTATGCAGGCGGAACTGGTAGCCGGGCGCTGCCTTTCGGAGCGGCACGGACCAGGAGGACATGCGTGGGTGATGTTCGTGCAGGGGAACGCTCGCTATCTTCTGGATCCGGTCCTGCGGACGCCCGAACATATGGCTCGCCGGTTCGAGGAGGTGGAATCGGATTACGTACCCGAGTTTTCCGTCGATGCCGGGTTCCGGCATTATGTGTACGGCGGCTACCTCGATACCCTCCGAACCGCCTGAAGGGGTCGAACTAATTCAACGGAACCGCACCGGAAAGCCGGAACCGCTGCCTTCGTCTCGCGCGTACCAATACCTTCGTGCCGGCGGGACCGGATTTTCTTTGATCGATCTCACATCCCCTCAGTCCATGATTCCGTTGGTTGCCCTGGCGGAGAGCGCATCGCTGCTGTCCGACATCTCGGCGAGAGCCGCTTCGTTTGATCGGGAAGTCGAGCTTCGGGTAGCCGCCATCCTCGAGGACGTGCGGCAACGGGGCGACGAGGCGCTGCTGGACCTCACCGAACGGTTCGACGGGGTGCGCCCGGCCGCTCTGCGCGTCCCGGAAAACGAGATCGAATCGGCGTTTGAGCGCCTGGATGCGGGATTGCTGTCCATTATCTCGGAAGCCGCCGGTAACATTCGGCGGTTTCACGAGCGCCAGCGGCAACAATCGTGGTTTTCTGAAGAAGGAGACGGGGTTATCCTCGGCCAGCGCGTCGTTCCGATGGAGCGCGTCGGGTTGTATGTGCCGGGGGGGAAGGCCTTTTATCCTTCGAGCTTGCTCATGAACGCCATCCCGGCGCAGGTGGCCGGTGTGGGCGCCATTCAACTGGTTTCGCCCCCGACGCCGTCCGGGCTGCCGCACGAGCTCGTCCTGGCGACGGCCCGCTTTCTCGGCCTGACCGAAGTGTATGCCGTCGGCGGGGCGCAAGCTATAGCCGCCCTGGCCTACGGCGCCCCCTCTGTACCGAAAGTAGACAAAATCGTCGGTCCGGGGAATGCCTATGTAGCGGCGGCCAAAAAGCTCGTCTATGGGCCGGTCGCCATCGATTCCATAGCCGGACCGACGGAGATCGTCGTTCTGGCCGACGAAACGGCGGACCCTGAATTCGTGGCCGCCGACATGATGGCACAGGCCGAGCACGATACCCGGTCCTCGGCCATACTGGTCACGACTTCCCGCGATCTGGCGGAGAAGGTACGGGATCGGCTGGCGAGGGAAGCGCCGGCGCAGCCGCGCTGGGAAATCCTCCGGGAGTCCCTTGGCAACTATTCCGCCGCCGTAATCGTCGGTACGCTCGATGAGGGGGTGGCGGTGGTTAACGGGCTCGCTACAGAGCATCTGGAACTCATGGTGCGGGATCCCTGGCGCGTTTTACAGGACATCAGGCACGCCGGGGCTATTTTCATGGGTCCCTATTCATCCGAGCCCGTGGGTGATTATTTTGCCGGTCCGAACCACGTGCTTCCAACCGGAGGGACGGCCCGGTATGCGTCGGCCCTGAGTGTCGATGATTTCATTCGCAAGCAATCCGTCATCTCGTATACCCGCGAGCGTCTCGAAAAGACGGGCCCCGGTATTGTGAAGTTTGCTCTGTCCGAATCTTTGCCCGGCCATGCGCATGCCATACAGGTTCGGCTCGACCGTAGCGGGACAAACTGACGCAGACGGAACGCGTCGTAATTAGTCAGCGGACGACAATCTGGTAGATATGATAACCCTGGAGTCGAACCGGGAACGGGTTCTGGAGCGGGCCTTGCAAGCATTTCGCCCCGCGGTGCGCCGCGAACATGCGTACCTCGTCGGAGGAGCCGCCGACTACCGGGTCAAGCTCAACCAGAACGAAAGTCCGTTCGACCTGCCGCCGGATCTGAAGCGCGAGATCGTTGAAGCATTCCTCGACATTCCGTTCAACCGGTACCCCGCCGAGCAGCCGCTGCGTCTGCGGGCGGCCCTTGCGGAATCGCTCGGTGTTTCGGAGGAACACCTGCTCGTGGGCAACGGCTCCAACGAGCTGACCACTCTGATCGGGTTGTGTCTGGTAGAGCGCGGAACGCCGGTCGTCATGCCCCGGCCGATGTTTGCCCTGTATGAAAAGGTCATTCGCCTGTTCGATGGAGAGGTGATAGCCGTGCCCCCCCGGCCGGATCTCGGATTCGATGCGGGTGCCGTCCTTACGGAGGTTGAACGCCGCCGGCCGGCGCTGACCGTAATAACCTCGCCCAACAACCCGACCGGGCTTGCCATGACGTTCGCAGAAATAGAGCGCATCGTGGAAGCGGCCGAAGGCGTCGTGCTCGTCGATGAAGCCTATATCGATTTCAGCGACATCCCCAGCCTGCTGAACGTTCTGGACCGGCGCCCGAACATGGTGGTGATGCGCACCTTTTCGAAGGCATACGGGCTCGCCGGATTGCGGTTGGGCTACCTCGTAGCTCACCCGCACCTCATTCGGGAGTTCATCAAGGCGAACACGCCGTTTACCGTCGATCCCCTGGCGGAAGCCGCAGCGGTAGCCCTGCTGAACCGAAAGGACTTGCTTCGCGAGCGTATCGAAACCATCCGGCAATCGACCGCTCAGTTGGAAGCCGGCCTTGCCGCCATGGAAAGTGTTCAAATCGTGGGGCCATCAAAGGCTAATTTTGTTATCTTTAGGACCGATCTGGAAGCGGGCGTTCTTGCAGCCGGTCTCGCTCGTGCCGATGTGCTCGTGCGGAACATGAGCGGATACCCCGAATTGCAGGGATTTCTTCGCGTCAACGCAGGGACTCCGGCGGAGAACCGTCGTTTTCTGGAGGCGTTGAAGGATCGGCTCGATTTGCTTCGGGACGGATCCTGAAGTGCGCCCCCCTATGGCCATAATTCGTGGTCATTGCTTTTTTTGCCCTTTTCCAAGTACCCAGTATGGACTTTATCCAGGTAGATATCATCGGGTTATCGACCAGCCCTTCGAGCGGCGGAGCCTATGCGCTCGTTCTCGGCGAAATCAATGGTAACCGACGCCTGCCTATCATCATCGGGAGTTTCGAGGCGCAGGCCATCGCGCTGGAACTGGAAAAAATTCAACCCCCTCGCCCGATGACCCACGACTTGCTCCGCGACATCCTCGAAGCGGTCGGCGCCGAAGTGATCGACGTGGTGATCGACGAGCTGCGGGACGGCACCTTCTTTGCGAAAATCCGTTTCGTGCACGACGGGGAGGACGGTCAACTCGACTCCCGGCCCAGCGACGCCATCGCCCTGGCCGTCCGTGTGGACGCGCCGCTGTACGTATCCCCCGGCGTGCTGGAAGAAGCAGGCATCCCTACCGAGGAGGAGGGCGTCAGCCCCGCCGAAACGCCCCGCCCCGTCCTGGAAGAAGAGCCGGCCGTTCCAACCTCCCGACTCGACAAAATGGAGCAGCAACTGGATCAGGCCATCAAGGATGAAGACTACGAACGAGCCGCTCATCTTCGCGATGAAATCGCTCGATTGAAGGGAGAAAACAACTGACCGCTCCCGGTTTTACCGGAGTTCTGGAGATGAGCGGAGCTTCACGGCGGGCCAGCCGTCCGGAGCTTCGCTCCTCTCATTTTGCGAACGCCAATCCTTTCGCGGATATGTTGCAAACGCAGCCGGCCATGCCCTCCAATACGGCGGAAACGCATATCACCCGCATCCCGTACGCCCGCCTCCCCTTCGCTTCTTCCGCGCTGTTCATCGACTATTGCAGCCGCTACGAACAGGTCGCATCGTACTATTCGGGAGACTACCGTAGCATGGACGAGCGTATCGAGGCCGTTCGCCGGGCCCGCTCCCACCCCCGAAACGAGGTGGCGGACACCCTGCTCGATCAAAACGCCCGCTGGGGTCTGGACGAGAGCACCCGGGCGAACATCGAACGATTGCGGCATACCGATACGGCGGCGGTGGTAACCGGACAGCAAGTGACCCTGTTTACGGGTCCGCTCTATACGGTCTACAAAATTATCACCACCCTGCAACTGGCCCGTCAACTATCTGCCGAAGCCGGCGCTCCCGTCGTGCCCGTTTTCTGGCTGCAAGGGGAGGACCACGATTTCGAGGAAATGGCGAGCGTCAGCCTCCTGCAGGATCAGGAAACGGTAACCCTTCGCTACCCGGAAGAAACGGGCGCCGGCGTCTCGCCCGTAGGGCGTATGCGCTTCTCGTCTGCCATCGAAGGTCTGATAGCGCAACTGGACGAGTGGCTTCCGGCTACCGACTACAAGGCGGCTCTTCTGGAGCGTGTCGCGGAGGCGTACCATCCCGGCGCCACGTTTCTTGACGCGTTCGTGCGCCTGATCAAGGTGTTCTTCCCCGATTCCGGGCTCATCTTCCTCGATCCCTCCGATGTACGGTTGAAACAGCTATCCGTACCCCTGTTCAGGAAAGCCGTCCTCGAACGGGACTCCCTGTATGAGCGCCTGGAAGCCGTTAGCCGCCGCCTGGAAACGTCGTACCATGCCCAGGTGCACGTTCGCCCGCTGAACCTGTTTCTGTTTGAGGGAGGGGGGCGGTACGCGCTGATCGATGAACCGAACGGCCCGGCGGCGCCGGGGGCCGGACTGCAATTTTCGGAAGCCGATCTGCTGGAGCGAATCGAGAGCAGGCCGGAAACGTTCAGCCCGAACGTGCTGTTGCGGCCGCTCATGCAGGATAGCCTGCTTCCTACGGCAGCGTACGTGGGCGGGCCGGGGGAGATTGCGTACTTTGCCCAGCTCGGGGCGGCCTACGAATGGGCCGATCTGCGTATGCCCCTCCTGTACCCCCGGGCCGGGGTAACCCTCGTCGAATCCAGAATCAGGAGCCTCATGGAACGCTACCACCTCGGTTTCGATCGCCTGGATCGAGATCCGGAGCGCCACTTCCGCCGGCTCGTCCTGAGCCAGATGGCGGTAGACATCGAGGCCGAGTTCGAGTCCGCGGCCGGAAACCTGGAGGGGGTGCTATCCGGATTGCAATCCGTCATCGAGAAAATCGACCCCACACTGGTTCGGTCTGCCGAGTCCACGCGGGCCGCTCTCGAAAAAGAATTGTTCCGGCTACGGGATCGGGTCGTCAAAGCCGAAAAGCGCCGGCATGAGGAAATCCGGGGACAGATAGACCGCATCCATGCGCATTTGCTTCCGCAGGGCATTCCACAGGAACGCCTGATTTCGCCGCTTTACTACCTCAATAAATACGGCCCGGGCCTCATTGCAGCGCTCGAGCGCACCCTCTCCACGGCGACCACCGAGCATCAGATGGTCGCTTTATAATCGCTGCGGAGCCCGCCGGAGGGCTTATATGACCCAACTGCTACTGGACAATCCGGTGCTCCTGTTGATGGCCGTGGCGGCTACGGGCTACGTTGTCGGAGAAATCCGGATTCTCGGCGCCAACCTCGGTGCGTCCGCCGTCCTTTTTGCAGGCATCGCGTTTGGAGCCCTGCACCCCGAAATGAGGCTTCCGGAAGTCATAACGACCATCGGGCTGGTGTTCTTCCTGTACACCATCGGTCTTTCGAACGGCCCGGCGTTCTTTACCTCCTTTCGGAAGAAGGGCCTCCGGGATAGCCTGCTCGTCGTCGGCGTGATCGGCGCGGCGGCCCTGCTGACGCTCGCGGTACACTTCGCACTCGGGCTGAACGGCCGTGTCACGGCCGGCCTTTTCGCCGGCAGCCTTACGAATACCCCGGCTCTGGCCGGAACGGTGGAGTTTCTCAAAACCAATACCCCTCCCGAGATGCTGGAGGCCGTCCTGGACGATCCGGTCATCGGCTACTCCATCGCCTACCCCATGGGGGTCATCGGTATGATTGCGGCCATTCTGCTGGCGCAACGGTGGTGGAAAATCGACTATGGCCGTGAAGCCCGGGAGCTCGGCGTGCCTACCGCCCTGGACCGTCCGCTTGCCAACCGGACCATCCGCGTCACACGCGAGGAAGCTACTCGGGCGCCCCTGCACGATCTCGTAAACGAAAACAGGTGGGACGTCCTCTTCGGGCGCATGAAGCGTAATGACGGCCGGGTGGTGCTCGCCGATCCGGTCGATTACGTCGAGGTGGGCGCCCTGATAACAGTCATCGGAGCGCCCGAGGACGTCGAGCGGGTTACCCGCTTCTTCGGTGTCCTCAGCGACGAGCAGCTCGTTCTCGACCGCAGCGACTACGATTTCCGGCGCGTTTTCATTTCCAACCCCCGCATCGCCGGACACCGGCTGCGGGATCTGAACCTGTTCCAGCAGTTCGGCGCCATCATAACGCGCATCCGGCGAGGCGATGTCGAATGGCTGGCCCACGACGACACCACCCTGGAACTCGGCGACCGCGTGCGCGTGGTCGCGCGCCCGGATGCCATGTCGGCCGTTTCCCGGTTCCTCGGGGACTCCTACCGCGCCCTGAGCGAAATCAACCTCCTCACCTTCAGCCTGGGGATCATGGCCGGCCTGCTCATCGGGCTGATCCCGGTTCCCGTGCCCGGCGGCCTGACGTTCAAACTGGGTTTTGCCGGCGGCCCCCTCCTCGTCGGACTGGTGCTGGGCCGCATCGGACGCACCGGTTCTCTATTCTGGCACCTCTCTTACAGCGGCAACATGCTGCTCCGGCAGATCGGCCTTGTCCTGTTCTTCGCCGGGGTGGGCACCCGGGCCGGATACACGTTCGTGGAAACCCTGGGGCAGGCCGGAGGTCCGGCCATTTTCCTGGGCGGCATCGTCGTAACCTGTAGCTCGGCCCTGCTTATGCTATGGACGGGTTACCGGGTGCTGGGCATTCCCATGAGCCGCCTTACCGGGATGCTGGCCGGGCTGCAAACACAGACGGCCGTACTCAGCGTCGCCCTGGACCAGAGCCGTAACGACTTGCCCAATGCCGGTTATGCCACCGTGTATCCTGTAGCAACCATCGCCAAAATCATCGCGGCGCAACTACTGCTCATCTTCCTTACCTGATCCAACGAAGCCCCTTATGACTGACGCCCCGGCTCTACTCCCGTTCAGTCCCGTCGTCGAACAGGCCATCGAACTGGCGGCCCAGTGGCACGACCAGACCTACCGGAAAGTCAACTGGCGCGGGCACCGGTTCGATGTACCGGAAGGCGAACCCATCGAGGTGCCGACCATCACGCATCTCGTAGCGGTTGCCTTCATCGTTCAGCGGGCCGGATGGGACGATACCACCGTGGCGGCGGCCCTCCTGCACGACGCCCTGGAAGATGCCAACCGGCACAGACGCGCCATGCACATTCAGGAACTCACGGAGCTTCTGGGGCCCGGCGTCGCGGAGCTTGTCGGATTCGTTACCGAACAAAAATTCGACCAGGCAGGCGGGGTGCGTTCCTGGATGGATCGCAAGACGGACTATCTGGCCCATCTCGAATCGGCCTCCGCGCCGGCCCTCGCCATCAGCCTTGCCGACAAGCTCCATAATCTCTACTCGATGAACAGCGCCCTGGAGCGAGGCATCGACGTATTTACCGACGGGCCGGGCCGCAAAGGACTCCGCGCCGGTCCGGCCGAGCAGCTCTGGTTCCACAGCGCCGTTCTATCGATTTCACGCACCCGGAATGCAGGCGGCCTCAACGCCATCGCCGACCAGCTCGAACAGGAAATCATCCGGTTCGCGAACCTCACAGGACAGTCGGTGCGGGCGCACTGAGCGGCAATGCCTCCTGCGGATACGAAGATTGATCCGCAGGTCCGCGCTTGCGTCTCAGCCGTTGTATCTTGCTATATCGCAGGGAATCAGGCTTATCGGGCGGGGTCAGGATCATGTTACTCTCAAAGAGCTGTGAATACGGATTACGAGCGGTCCTGTACCTCGTTACCCTCAAATCCGAAGGCTTCGTTTCCATCAAGCAAATCAGCGAGCAGCTGGACATCTCGTTTCACTTCCTGACCAAGATCCTCCAGAAGCTCACGCAGGAAGGCATCCTGCATTCTTTCCGTGGCCCGAACGGAGGGGTCGCCCTCGCCCTTCCCGCCGCCTCGGTTACCCTGCTCGATATCGTACTGGCCATAGACGGACCCGAGCTGTTTACCGACTGTGTGCTCGGCCTGCCTGAGTGCGGAAACAGCACCCCCTGCCCGCTGCATGAAGCCTGGACGGAGCAGCGCGACCGTTTGAAAAACCTGTTCGGCGCCGCCACCCTGGCCTACACGGCCGGGCAGATCGAGTCGAGGGGGCTGCGGCTACAGGTAACCCCCGACGCCTTCAGGCCATGAAGCCGGCCGGTACGGGCGCAATAAATTATACGTTTCTGTAACGAGCCGCGCGGGGCTTTTTACCCCCGGTATTCACGGAACTATGGGCCGGTAAGTATTTAAATAAAATTAATTAGTCCCTGTTGCGCCGGGCCCTACATTGGCTTCGCCGGGTGGGGGGAGGCGCTCACCCCGGGGTGCGACCCTTGTGAGCCGAAATGCTTCCGCGTAAGGTTGTCCCTCGCACGCGCCTTATCCAATCGCCTACATCAGGGAAAGGGGAAAACCTTTCGTTGGAATGCGCCTTGCCGGAGTATCCTGTAGAGTTTCGCAGCGCACCCTGTGTTTCCGGCGAAATGAAGTTTGCCTAACGCTTAACCAACTAGAGAAGAGGTGTACATGTCAAACGCCGTGAATCTCGCAACCGCAGAGATCGACCAGATAGAAGGACTCAACGGCAACGAGGCTCTCGAAGCCTTCGTGCGGGAGACCGCCGAACTGTGTCAACCCGATGCGATTTATGTTTGTGACGGATCCCCGGAAGAGTATAACCGGCTCTGCCAGCTCATGGTCGAGACGGGAACGTTTATCAAGCTCAACGAGGAGCTTCGGCCGAACAGCTACTTCTGCCGCTCCGATCCGGCGGACGTCGCTCGCGTAGAAGATCGTACGTTCATCTGCTCCAAGAACAAAGAGGATGCCGGCCCCACCAACCACTGGGCCGATCCCGAGGAGATGAAGGACACCATGCGCGGCCTGTACAAAGGCTGCATGAAAGGCCGCACCATGTTCGTGATCGCCTACTCCATGGGCCCCATCGGTTCGCCGATTGCCCGCGTGGGTGTTGAACTGAGCGACTCGGCGTATGTAGTAGTCAACATGCATATCATGGCCCGCGTAGGCAAGGAAGTCCTGGATGTGCTCGGCCAGAGCTCCGACTTCGTTCGCGGCATCCACTCGGTAGGCGCTCCGCTCGGCCCGAAGGATCACGATGTGCCGTGGCCCTGCAACGCCGAAAACAAGTACATCTCGCACTTCCCGGAGACCCGCGAAATCTGGTCGTTCGGTTCCGGCTACGGCGGCAACGCCCTGCTCGGCAAGAAGTGCCACGCGCTGCGTATCGCCTCGGTGCAGGCCCGCGATGAAGGCTGGATGGCGGAGCACATGCTCATCCTCAAGCTCACCAACCCGCAGGGCGAGTCCATGTACGTCGCGGCGGCCTTCCCTTCGGCTTGCGGCAAGACGAACCTCGCCATGATGGAGCCCACCATCGAAGGATGGAAGGTCGAAACCATCGGCGACGACATCGCCTGGATGAAATTCGGTCCGGACGGCTCCCTGCGCGCTATCAACCCGGAAGCCGGGTTCTTCGGCGTCGCCCCCGGCACGTCGTATGACTCCAACCCCAACGCGATGCGGACGCTCGACGCGAACAGCATCTACACGAACGTCGCCCTCACGAAAGATTTCGACGTGTGGTGGGAGCTCATGACCGACGAAGCGCCGGAAGAGCTGACCGACTGGCTCCGCCGCCCCTGGACGCCGGAATCCCCCCGCACGGCGGCTCATCCGAACGCCCGCTTCACGACCCCGGCCCGGCAATGCCCGGTCATCGCTCCGGAATGGGAAGACCCGAACGGCGTGCCGATTTCGGCCATCCTCTTCGGCGGCCGCCGGGCTACCGCAGTTCCGCTCGCCACGGAGGCCACCAGTTGGCAGTACGGTACGTTCCTCGGCTCGATCATGAGCTCGGAG
>CBDUBS010000010.1:0-38158 GCA_965365445.1 uncultured bacterium
GATCGTTCCTACGTTCACGTGCGGCTTGTTGCGTACAAATGTCTCCTTTGCCATGACTGATTTCCTTTAACGGTTGGATTCGGGTTCCGTTGTCTTTTTTAGCTACTGTTTGCTCAGGCGGCGACGCCTTTCGATACCGAAATGATTTCCTCAGCGACCGACTTGGGCACTTCTTCGTAGTGGTCGAACTGCATGGAGAACAAGGCGCGACCCTGCGTGATCGACCGCATATCCGTAGAATATCCGAACATCTCCGACAGAGGCACCAGCGCGCGAACGACCTGCGCATCCTGACGCTGCCCCATGCTCTGAATCCGGCCACGACGGCTATTGAGGTCGCCAATGACGTCGCCGAGGTATTCTTCCGGCGTAACCACCTCAACCGACATGATAGGCTCCATGATTTTCGGTCGAGCCCGCTTGGCGGCGCTCCGGAATGCCATGCGGCCGGCAATCTCGAACGAGAGCTGATCCGAGTCCACGGCGTGGAATTTGCCGTCGTACAACCGGGCGCGAATGCCCTCTACCGGATAACCGCCCAATGGCCCCTGAGACAGCGCCGAACGCATTCCTTTCTCCACCGAAGGAATATACTCCTTCGGAATGGAGCCGCCGACGATATCGTTGACGAACTCGAAGCCGACGCCGCTTTCGTTCGGCCCGATCTCTACCCAGACTTCGGCAAACTGGCCGCGACCGCCCGTCTGTTTCTTGTGCGAGTACCGCTCGTCGACCATCACCTGAATGGCTTCACGGTAGGCCACCTGCGGCTTGCCAACGTTAGCCTCGACCTTGAACTCGCGCTTGAGACGATCGACGATGATTTCGAGGTGCAGCTCGCCCATGCCGGCGATAATGGTCTGCCCCGTCTCGTCGTCGATGGATACTTTGAACGTCGGGTCTTCTTCGGCAAGCTTTGCCAGGCCGGAGCCCAACTTATCGCTGTCCGCCTTCGTTTTCGGCTCGATGGCAATGCGAATGACCGGCTCCGGAAAGTCCATTTTCTCGAGCACGACCGGATGGTCGGGGTCGGAAAGCGTATCACCGGTTTTCACTTCCTTCAAACCCACTGCCGCTGCGATATCACCTGCCATCACCGTCTCGATATCCTCGCGGTGGTTGGCGTGCATCCGTAGGATGCGACCCACGCGCTCCTTACGCTCGGTTGTCGAATTGATGACCTGACTGCCTTTCGTCAACGTACCACTGTACACACGGAAGAACGTCAGCTTCCCAACGTACGGGTCCGTCATGATCTTGAAAGCGATAGCGCTGAACGGCTCGTCGGGGGACGGCTTCCGTACGATAGTTTCGTCGGAACGCGGGGCCGTTCCTTCAACCGAAGCGACTTCGAGCGGGCTGGGCAGATAATCCAGCACGCCGTCCAACAAACGCTGCACGCCTTTATTTTTGAAGGACGACCCGCAGAATACCGGCGTGATGTCCAGGCTCAACGTGGCCTCACGAACCGTCGCCCGGATCTCGTCCGGCGTAATCTCCTCCCCCTCCAGGTACTTCATGAGGAGTTCGTCGTTGTGCTCGGCTACCGACTCGAGAAGATGGATTCGCCAGTGGCGTGCATCCTTCTTCAAGTCGGCGGGTATTTCAATCTCGTCCCAAGTAGTGCCCTGCGTTTCCTCATGCCAGATGATGGCCTTGTTAAGGATCAGATCCACGATGCCGCTGAACATGGCGCCTTCCCCGATAGGAATCTGCACCGGGACGGCATTGGTTTTCAGGCGATCCTTCATCATCTGCACGGCTCCGGCAAAGTCGGCTCCGGTGCGGTCCATTTTATTGACGAAGGCAATGCGCGGGACGCGGTATTTATCGGCCTGACGCCAGACGGTTTCCGATTGGGGCTCCACACCGCCCACGGCGCAGAACAAAGCTACGGCTCCGTCCAGAACCCGGAGCGAGCGCTCTACCTCGACGGTAAAATCGACGTGCCCGGGCGTATCGATTATGTTGATGCGGTAATCCTTCCAGTGGCAGGTGGTAGCGGCGCTGGTAATGGTAATGCCGCGTTCCTTTTCCTGCTCCATCCAGTCCATCGTAGCGCCGCCCTCGTGCACCTCACCCATCCGATGCAAGCGTCCGGTATAAAACAGAATGCGCTCGGTCGTGGTCGTCTTACCGGCATCGATGTGCGCCATGATGCCGATATTACGGGTGCGCCGAAGGGATTCGAGAATATCTACTGCCATACGTCCAATTCGTTGTGGTTTTCGTCTACCGTTTTACTCCGTCACACCTGCCCGCCCGCCTCATCGTGCAGACGAAACCGGCCTCTCGCCGGATCAGAAGCGGAAATGGGCGAACGCCTTGTTCGCCTCCGCCATGCGGTGCGTGTCGTCTTTCTTGCGAACCGAACCGCCCTCTCCCTTGGCGGCGCTCATGAGTTCGTTGGCGAGGCGCATGGCCATGCTCTTATCGGTGCGCGTGCGGGCATACTGGATCAGCCAGCGAAACGCGAGCGCCATCCGACGGTCCGGACGCACCTCGACAGGCACCTGGTACGTAGCGCCGCCAACACGGCGGCTGCGAACTTCCACGAGGGGAGCTACATTGTTGACGGCCTTTTTGAATACCTCGATCCCCTGCTCGCTCGTACGCTCTTCGATCACTCCAAACGCTTCGTACACTATGCGCTGGGCTACACTCTTCTTGCCACTCAGCATGATGCTATTGATGAAGCGGGCCACAAGCTGATCAGCGAACATCGGATCAGAAGGTACGGCGCGACGCTCTGCTCTTTTTCTACGCATAGTCTTGTTTCCTGATCTCCAGAACCCGCAGGCCGATCGGCAAGGCCGTCCGCCGGCAGGTTTCGGCCCTACGGAGGATGCTCATGTCGACGGCATCCCGCCCGAACCGAATATTTGAATAAACAATGGTTACTTATCCAGTCACCCGGGACGCACGCCCCGGGAAGCCTACCCCAAACAAACGGCTTACTTCTTCTTGGGCCGCTTGGCGCCGTAACGAGAGCGCCCCTGCTTACGATCCGCCACTCCGGCGGCGTCGAGCGCACCACGCACGATGTGGTATTTGACCCCCGGAAGATCTTTTACTCGCCCCCCACGAACGAGCACGATGGAGTGCTCCTGCAGGTTGTGGCCCTCGCCGGGAATGTAGGCGATAACCTCGATCTGATTCGTAAGGCGCACTTTCGCCACCTTCCGCAAAGCCGAATTCGGCTTCTTCGGCGTAGTGGTGTATACACGCGTGCAAACACCGCGGCGCTGCGGACACGATGAAAGCGCCGGCGACTTCGTGGTCTTCGTTTTACTGCTGCGCCCCTTTCGGACTAGCTGTTGAATCGTTGGCACGTTCGCTTTACTCCTCTGCTGACTGTATAAAACAAAGATGGACCCTCGAAACGAGAGTCCGTTTTCCGAGCGAGCTTACTAAGATAGCCATTCAACATGGATATAGGCAATCCGGCATGCAGAAAAAGACCGGGTTTGCCGACCACGCTGCCGCTATTAACAGTGTTTTAACAAAAAGCAATCAGATGTGATGGCATAATGAAATATATCACTATATCAGATCAAGCGCTGCCGAACAACTGGCCGAGTAATTTTACGCATCTCAATTGCCGGCTAGAGTAGTGCCTCCCCGGTTTCAGGTTGCCTTCAGTCCTGGCGGCTTCGGGGTCTGCTCCACGCCGTCCCCGCCCGGAGCCGTCTCGTCAACCCGTGGCTTATGATGGCCGACTTCCAGTGGGATTTCTTCACGGCCGCTGATGGCGGGGTAATCTCCGAACGGACGAGCGCCCAGAATCTCAACGAGATCCCGCGGACCGAGCACCTCCTTTTTGAGGAGCGCCTGTCCCATGGTTTCCAGGTGCTCCCTCTTTTCCAAAAGAAGCGCCCGGGCTTTTTCCCGGATTTCATCGATGAGTTTTTTTACTTCCTCGTCGATCAGTCGAGCCGTATCATCCGAATACGGCTTATCGAAGATGGCTCCCTCTGCGCTCCGCTGAGCCATATTGAAGCTTACGTAGCCAATGCGTTCGCTCATGCCGTAATCGACGATCATGGCATAGGCCATCTTGGTGATCCGTTCCAGATCATTCTGAGCACCCGTGGAAATGCGGCCGAATATGATTTCTTCGGCAACCCGCCCTCCAATGGCCATAGTCATCCGGTCTATCAGCGCCTCCCGCGTATACAGGTAGCGTTCTTCGGGCAGATACTGCGCGTACCCAAGGGCGGCAAGCCCACGCGGTACGATGGATACCTTGACGACCGGATCGGTGTATTCGAGAAACCAGCCTACGATGGCGTGCCCGGCTTCATGATAGGCAACGATCCTTCGTTCTTCGGGAGAGATGATTTTGTTCTTCTTCTCCAGACCTGCAATGACCCGATCGATGGCATGTTCGAAATCTTCCATCTCTACGGATTCCTTTTCCTGACGAGCCGCCAGAAGAGCCGCTTCATTACACACGTTCGCGATCTCCGCACCGGCGAAGCCGGGAGTCTGGCTGGCCAGCACCTCCATGTTCACATCGCCGGAAAGGATGAGGTTACGGGTGTGGACCTTGAAGATCTCCTCCCGCTCCTTTCTGTCCGGCTTGTCGATAAGGATTTGCCGGTCGAACCGACCGGGGCGAAGAAGGGCCGTATCGAGCACGTCCGGGCGGTTGGTGGCCGCCATGATGATGACGCCTTTATCGGTGTTGAACCCGTCCATCTCAACGAGGAGCTGGTTGAGTGTGTTCTCCCGCTCGTCGTTTGAACCCATCATCATCCCTTTGCCGCGCGTCCGCCCGATCGCATCGATTTCATCGATGAATATGATGCAGGGCGCCTTCTCCTTCGCCTGACGGAACAAATCGCGCACCCGGGCCGCCCCCACACCGACGAACATTTCAACGAAGTCCGAGCCTGAAAGGGAGAAAAACGGCGTCCCGGCTTCGCCCGCCACCGCGCGCGCCAGCAGGGTTTTTCCCGTTCCGGGAGGGCCTACCAGCAAAACACCCTTTGGTAGCTTCCCGCCCAGACGCGTAAACCGCTTAGGGCTCTTCAAGAACTCGACTACCTCTACGACTTCCTCCTTGGCTTCATCGAGCCCGGCGACATCTTTGAACGTCAGTTTCTGGTCGCTCATCGCATCGAAAAGAACCGCCTTATTCTTCCCGATATTGAGCACCTGCGACCCGGGATTCATACGACGCAAGAGAAACATCCAGAGCGCCACAATGATGATCAGCGGGAACACCCACGTAAGCAAGCTGCCGAACCAGTTTTCCTCCTGACGGGCGCTGAACTGCACGAGCGCCTTGTTTTCGGCGGCGGCGGCTGTGTTGTGATCCCGGAGAAAATCCGTCAGGTCGTGATCGTCGGGCTTGACGGAAGTAAACTTCAAGGGCTGCTGCTGCGAGGCGCCGCCCAGTAAATCCTGACGCGGCTCCGCTACCTTGACGGAATTGTTTTTGACGGCCTCCTCGGTATACTGCCCCTCGATGCGCGTGTCGTTTATAACGACCACTTCCTCGACATATCCTTTCTCGACATAGTCCAGGAAAGCACTATAGTCAATGGTGTTGGGCTCAGCCCCACCCATGAAAATGAAGAAGTGGACGAGCAAAGCCAGAAAGATGGCCAGGTAAATCCACAGAGAAAATTTGGGCTTGCGGTCCTGCAGGCGGCTGCCCCGCTCGGGAGTGTCGCCATTGCGGCCCAGTTTCAATTTATCGCGCTCGTTCTGCGCCATCGGTATATATCCGTAAAAACGTTCAGGTCGTCTAGATCATTCCAGCGCCGTCCAACGCGACAGCGTAGATGCAAGCTACTTTAACGACGCTGGATACAAATCGTTGCGATCGCGCGCCTGGTAATTGTTAATGAAGCGCTTGGAAGCAACGCGCCGCGGTCTATATATATAAGGAAATCCTTGAACCGGACCGGCCGGAGCAAGCTACTCGCGGGGTAATTCAGGGGGCGTTTCGCCGGCTCTGGACGTATCGGGGGCCGCGCCGCTGCGGTTTCTCCTGAGGTCCGGGAAACGCCCCTGCGGGAGTTCCTCCGTCGGCGCGACGGTGGTATCTGCGGGCGCCGAGTCCGGCGCGGCGATAGGCGGCACATCCGGTTCGACCGTCGGGACGGGGGGCGCATCCGGTTCGTCTCCAACCTGTATCGTATCCGGCATAACCGGAGTCGCGCCGACTTCCGTCGTGTCCGCCGGCGAAACGGGCGGTAGGGGTGCGGAGGGCTTCGGTTTCTTTTCTTTCAATGCTTCAAGAATTGAAGTCGCTCGCTGGGCGTAGGGGGTTTCCGGATACCGCGAGGCAACTCCCGCATACAGCGTTTCCAGGTTGACCAGCGCCCTCACATTCCGAAGCGTATCCGTGTCGGCAGCCGGATCATCGGCCGCTACAAGGAGCGTGTCGATCTCCGATCCGTTTTCCGGGCCCCCGGTAGAAATGGGCGTGTCGATCGGTTCGTCGAGCCTCTCCCCGGAGCCTACCGTGTCGGCATAGGCGGGATCATTTGGTGTTTCCGGGATACCCGGCGCGACCTCTGTAATCGTTTCTGCAGTCGTTACCGAATCCGTCAGTGCGGACCCGGAATGCGGCCTCAGCGAATCGGGCGCTTCGCCCACCATTCTTCCCCCAGGTGCAGCGGGAGGGCCAGATGCCTCTGCTGAATCAGGAGCCGCCGTTATGCCGAGGGAGGCCAGAACCGAGTCGGGCAGTGTAACCGGCAGTGGTTCGAACAGCCGGGTGCTGTCGCGGTCCACCCATTCGGTAAAGATGGAGCCCGCAGCGAGCAAAGCCCGTGGAACAACCGTTGTGGAAGGAAAGCGCACGGCCAGATCGAGCATGTGGTTGAGAGCCTGTTCGTGCGCTCCCCGTTGCCACTCCCGATAGGCCGCAGCATATTCCTCCTCCGCCAGTTTGGAAGAGTCGGTGCGCACCTGCCCGGGCTGGATTCCGAGCCGCTCCCTCACCTGATCGGCAAAATCAGAGTTGGGATACGCCTCCAGTGTTTGTTCGTATAGGCGGCGTGCCGCCGCGCTGTCCGCGAGCGAGCGATGCACCTCGGCGAAGGCATAATACGCCCGCTGTGCAACAGGCTGATCAGCATCCTCATCGATGACCCTACGGTACCAGGCAGCGGCGGAATCGGGGCGCCCCAGGGCCAGAAACAGGATGTTGGCGAGTTCATAGCGCGCCGCGGCCCGTTTTTCACGCATTCTCACCCGGCTCAACGAATCTCGGGGCACCGTAGAAATGTCAACCGGCGGAAGGAAATCCTCCCGGTTGAACACGTTGTTGCTACGGTCGGTGTTCATCCCTTTCGAACCGTCGGCGCGGCGCTCGTTCTGAGCGAGCGCGTTGATGGCTTCACGGCGACGCCAGTTCGGCACGTGGGGCCGTTCGCCCCATCGATCCAGGAAACTGAACCAGTTTTCCTGCACCCGGGACTGATTGCGATGAAACAAGAACCCGGAATTGGCATCGGCCTGTGTAGACGCCATGTACACAGAACCCTGGTTCTGGCCTGTTTGCAGTCCGGCATCCCGGAAACCCTGTTCCACCTGACGGCGCTCCATGGCTTTGCGCTGGGCTTCGGCCTCGCGGGCGCGCTGTTCGCGGATTTGCTGAACCGCCGCCCGGAATTCCTCTTCACCGAGCGAACCGAGATGTAGCAGCGAATCGAGCCGGTCCACCTCGACGCGTACCGTAGCGAAGCTCTTGAACACGTTGGCCGTTTCCTGAAAATCGTAGATGGCGGCGGGTGTGAAAAGGATCTCTTTATCCCGGGTTTGATCGGACTGGCCGATGGCCATGGTTTGCGCCAGCGCTACCGAAGCCGTATCGAAATGGGCGGCGGCGCGTACGTAGTCGAGGTAGGCATCCCGGTACAGCTCGGCCAGCGCGTAATGGATGCGCCCTCTGATCCGGGTTACGTCGGTAGCGGAGTCATATAGCAAGCCGTGATAGATGGCATAGGCGTCATCCGGCTGGTTTTGAGCCTGGTAAATCCATCCCCGCAGGAAGGCCAGATCGGCGCGGTAAGCGAAGTTTTTGTCGTCGCGCTCCATGCGCCGCACGTCCCGAAGCGCCCTTTCAGCGTCGCCGTGGGCTCCGCGGACCCGGATCGCGCTGACCTGCGCCGCATACAAAAGCTCGAATAGCGGGCGGTAGTGCCGGACGCGGTCGAAGGCGGCCACGGCGTCTTCATATCGCCCGAGCCGCTCGTAGACTTGCCCGAGCAGAAACTGGGCACGAGCGCCGAGATCCTTGTCCGGAACGCGCTCCAGGCCCTGCTCGAGTTCGAGAGCGGCATCGTCCCACTGACCGCTCTTTACATAAAGTTCGCCCAGAGCGAGGTGCAGCAGCGATTGCCAACGGCGAGAAAGATCGTCCCGGTGAAGGCTTTCCAGGAGATGTTCCGCAGCGGTATCGTAAGATCCTCCGGCAATGAGGGACCGGGCCAGCCAGAAGCGGGCCTCATCCGCATGAGGACTGGCAATGTCGATGACTTCGCGGAATTTCTGCTCGGCCCCGACGAAATTTTGCTGATAGTAATACGATTTCCCGATGACCATGAGCGCATCATCGAGCCACTTCGAATCCGGGTGGTCCCGAAGGATATCCGCCCCCTTCTTGATGGCGTCCTCGAAATCCCTCGGCGTGTTCATGCCCGGCGCCACGGTAAACAAACCCATATACCGATTGCGGTCAACCGGCTGATCCTGCCGTTCGACCGCCTTGACACCGGCGCGAAACGACTTTTCGGCGTTGAAAAACGTGTTGTAATACGCCGTAAAGTTATCCATCCCTCTCCCTACGAAAGAACCGGAACTGCATCCGGCCAGGACGAGGACGATCAAGAATATCTGGAGAATAGAGCGCATGAAGGCGTATCCGTACAAATGGCAGCCGTTTCCACGCCCGTTCGCGGGCCGAAAAGGGGCGGCCTGGCTTCGTAAAGCTTACGTTGATTGTACCGATGCTACATACGCTGCCGAAAAAGCTCAGATACGACTAACGTGAACCATGTTGGTTCGGCCCTTGGAGGGCAACGGCATACCAGCCGTTATGACGATGAGGTCGTCCTTTTTGACCAGGCCGCGTCCGACGAGCACCTCGTGAACGACGCCTACACCTTGATCCGTACTGTTCTGGAAGGGTATTGGAAACGCTTGGGTTCCCCAAAGGATTCCAAGTCGTCCGACGATGCACGGATCGTCCGTGAACGCATACACGGGCATGCAGGGCCGGTGCCTGGCGACGGCCCGGGCCGTGGCTCCGGAGGCCGTGAGACAGGCGATGGCTACAGCACCTATTTGTTCGGCCAACTGGACGGCAGTAAAACTGATCGCTTCTGTGGCGTCGAGATCCTCCGTGATGCGATTGGGCCGAAGGTCGATGTTGGGCCGGTGGTTTTCCCGGTACGTTTCCGCTTCCTCGATGATGCGCGCCATCATTTCCACGGTGCGAATGGGATACTTTCCGGACGCCGTCTCCCCGGAAAGCATGAGGGCGTCGCTTCCGTCAAGAACCGCATTGGCCACGTCGCTGGCTTCCGCCCGCGTCGGTCGCGGGTTTTCGATCATGCTTTCCAGCATCTGCGTGGCCGTGATTACCGGCCGGGCCGCCGCCAGGCACTTCCGGATGATTTCTTTCTGCGCGGCAGGCACCCGCTGCATGGGCATCTCGATACCCAGGTCGCCGCGAGCCACCATGATCCCGTCCGCATGAAGCAGGATGCCGTCCACGTCGTCCACGGCCTCCGGCTTTTCGATTTTGGCCACCAGACTGACTCTGTGGCTAGAAGGCTCCACCCTGCGCCGAAGCGCCAGTACATCCTTCGCATTGCGGACGAACGACAGGCCCACGATATCGACGCCCATCTCCAGCCCGAACTCCAGGTCGGCAAGGTCCTTGTCGGTCAGCGACGGCGTAGACGTCTGGATGTGGGGTAAATTGACGCCTTTGCGCGATCGCAATGGCCCTCCGACGACGACTTCCGTAACGATGTCACGGTCCCGGACTTCAACGATGGATAGTTCAATGTTGCCGTCATCAAGAAGAATATTGCGCCCCACCTCTACGTCTTGGGCCAGCGTGGGATAGTCCAGATGCACCCGGAGTTGGTCGCCCATTTCCAGCGGCTCGGTCGTCAGGACGAGCCGGGCTCCCTTGTGAAGAAGCACACTGCCGTTGCGTACCTGCCCGATGCGTATTTTCGGTCCCTGCAGGTCCTGCAGGATGGATACGGTGCGGCCGGTTTCGGCAGAAGCTTCCCGGACATACTCGATGAGCCGACGGTGCTTGTCGTGCGTACCATGCGAGAAATTGAGCCGGGCGACATCCATGCCCGCTAGGATCATGGATCGGATAATCTGTTTATCCGACGACGCCGGCCCCAGGGTACAGACAATTTTTGTTCTTCGATCCATTGCAGGGCTTTCGCAGGTTCATCAGGATCGCTAAGGTACACAATGGCGATGCATCGAACAATGCGGATCGGCCCGGCATGTCGGCTACAGGGGGCGGGCCTTGCGCAGAGCAGAAGAAATCATCATCAGTTCTCCTACATTTTCCAGCGTGAGCAAACCCACGAGGCGTCCGCCCCGCACGACCGGAACCGTGGAGCAATTGGATGCCTCCATCTGCACGAACGCTTCTTCGAGCATGGCCGTATCGTCTACGGCAAGACAGTTCGGCTGGACAACCGCGCCAACGGGCGTCTCCCGGCCGTGCTCCGCGAGCGCGCGCAGCATATCCTTACGGGTGAGTACGCCTACCACCCTTCCCTCGCGGACCACGGGAAACTCCTGATCCGCACCGGCAAGTAATTCGTCGACGGCAACACTGAGCGTATCTTCGGGCGAGAGCGTGCGGAAACGGGTCATCATGGCCTGCCGCACTGGTATTCCCTGGGTTAGCGCCCGAAGCGTGGCCTGTCGGGCTTCCTGTTGCGCGCCTATGTACACGAACAGGGCGATGAACAGGAGAATGGGATTAAAACCCAGCAGGCCTACGATGCCGAACAGGATCGCCATTCCTTGCCCTACATTGGCGGCAATTTCAGTAGCCCGGGCATAGTCGATGCGCGTGGCGAGCAGCGAGCGAAGCACCCGCCCTCCGTCCATCGGAAAGGCGGGCAGCAGATTGAAGCCGACGAGAACAATATTCAGCCACATGAGCGTGGCTGCAAAATCGGTCCCTGGAAGCAGCATCAATTCGGGCGAAAAGCTTCCGCCTCGGGCAACCAGCACGAGCGCCAGCAGCGCCGCAATGACTACGTTGACGGCCGGGCCGGCTATGGCGATCCAGAATTCCTTGAGCGGCTCGGACGGAATGCGCTGAAGCCGGGCCACTCCACCAATGGGATACAGCGTAATGTCCCGGGTGGGCACATCGAACCGGCGGGCCATCAGCGCATGGCCAAGTTCGTGCAGGATGACACAACCGAATACCGCCAGGATGATCGCAATTCCGCCGAGCGCGCCGGCAACGGTTTGCCCCTGGGCCAGATAAAAAACGAACAATCCCGCAATGAGCAGTCCGAATGTCCAGTGCAGATAGATGCTGATTCGGGCTACCGAACCGATTCGAAGGGCGTTCTTCATGGGTGCGAAGGCGAAGTTGAGACATCCGGACAGGAAATATACCGGCCGGCGGCCCTGCGCGTTTCCATGCGGCTATTACTTTCGCCGTAAGCCGCCGGGAGCCCGCCCGGCTTATCGGGCCGTCGGATGCCTCCGGCATCTAACGTGAACGAAATGCCCTCACGCGACACCGACAGAGGTAAGCGACCGGAAAACCTGCCCGTGAAGGTCGTCCGGACGAGGGCTCGCCGGGTTATTGCAGGGTCAGGTGTATGTATTCCTGTTCCACAGGATACTACGGAGCCGCCAGAGCCCGGGCCTTCTCCCAGAGTTCGAGCGCTTCGCTCAGGACGGGATCGACGCGGTTGAACAGGGGCGTGGCGGCCTCCGTGCCATACAACTGACGGGCCATATAGGCCTTGAGGCGTTCATCGAGCACCGGCCGCGCCGAACGCAACTCCTTCATAGTGAACGTATGATCATTATTCGAAGCAGGCGCAACGGAGTCGAGGAACCGGTACTCCTTCGTGCCGAGGTAAGCCACGAAGTCATCCCACATGGCATCATCTACCCTGTAGTTGCTGATGAATGCATCGGGTTTCTCATTCCATCGGCCCCGCACGACGGATTCGTGTTTCTGAAACCAGTCGCGCACGAAAAGATAGTCCAGGCCGTTTCCTGCAATTATCTCCTTGAGCGACGTCGTATCCGGCGCGACGACGTAGTCCGGCATGATCCCTCCCCCGCCATATACGGTGCGTCCGGCTTCCGTTTTGAATTTGAGTGAATCCGGGATGCTTTTCAGATACTCCGAGGCGTGGTAAGTAGCCTCATCAAACGACGAGAACTTTTCCGAATAGTAGTTCTCCTGATCGCCGTTGCTGTAAGGCGTCTGGATGAGCCGTCCGGAAGGGGTGTAATAACGCGAAACGGTCATCTGGAGGACGCTGCCATCGGGAAGGCGGAATTGCTGCTGTACGAGTCCCTTGCCGAAGGTCCGCTGCCCTACGATGAGCGCCCGATCGTTATCCTGCAAAGCGCCGGCAACGATTTCAGATGCAGAGGCGGAATAAGGACTGACGAGAACGATGACCGGGAGCGTTTCGAGCGACCCTCCGCTCGTGGAACGGTGTACGGAGTTGAGGTCGTCATGCCGGCTCTTCGTATAAACGATCATCTTTCCGCCGGCTATCATTTCATCCACCATACCAATGGCGGCATCCATCACCCCTCCGGGGTTGCCCCGAAGATCCAGTACCAGTTGCTCCATGCCCTGCCGCCGGAGCGCTTCCGTCTGGTCGAGAAACTCGTTATAGGTCGTCATGGCAAACCGGCTGATGCGGACGTAGCCGGTCCGGGGGTCCAGCATGTACGCACTATCCACTGTTTCGAGCTTGATTCGGTCGCGCACCAGCCTGAACGGTATACGCGCCTTCACGCCGGGCCGGACCACCTCTATGGATACGCCGGCGCCTATTTCACCTTTCAGCCGTTTCTGGACGTCGTTATTCGTGAAGCCAATGGCGCTCGTATCGTTGATCTGCACGATACGGTCCCCGGCCATGAGCCCGGCTTTTTCACTCGGTCCGTCCGAAACGGTTGAAACGACGCGCGCGGTATCGTCTATGATCTCGAACCAGATGCCTACCCCCCCGAAGGAACCCTGATATTCCTCCTGTATCTCCTGAATTTCAGCCGCACTGATATACGTCGAGTGCGGATCGAGTTCGGCGAGCATCCCCCTGACGGCATCTTCCGCCAGGGTATTGGGGTCTACCTCATCAACGTAATACCTGCTTACGAGCAGATACGCGTCTTCGAGCTTCTGGAGTTGCTCGAAATCCGCACGAGGCAGAAACGCATGGATTTCGACGCCCACAACCATGCCGATGGTCAGGAGAAGGATGGCAGGGATGATATATGCCTTTTTAAAGCCGATCATAGCATACTTTCTTTATAACCTGCCCGTAGAACCCTATAGGCCCTTCACGCGAGGAATGGATAAGGTAGGCAAGCGAAAACGTTTTTGGCAAAGTAACTACTCGGAAGGATATCCTCTTACGTTTGCTTTCACACAGTGTTTTGAGCGTACGAATAATTTGCTTGCCGGGCGCCGAGCCGGAGATGCCCCGGGAACCTGGCGAGACAGAAGGGGTGGACACCCTCGGCCGCCGCACCGGGGGCCTGCCGGCTATTTACCCTTCAGGGTGGTAACATAATGCGCCCGGTGAAACCGCCCTACCGGCGTGCCGTATCTTCTCCCTACAGCGGCTCAACCCTTCCACCGACTTATCGATCTTAGCGTCTATGCGAAGCACTGGTACCCTCTTACTACTCGTGGTCGTCCTGCTACTGGCATTTGCGGGATGCGCCGGGTGCAGTACCTACAACAACCTTGTTTCATCCGATGAACGCGTCGAGCAGGCATGGGCCGACGTGGAGACGCAATACCAGCGCCGGTCGGACTTGATTCCGAACCTGGTCAACACCGTAAAAGGAGCGGCTAATTTCGAACAGGAAACCCTGGAGTCCGTTACCAACGCACGAGCGCGAGCAACCTCCATCAATCTCTCGGCAGACGACCTGAACGACCCGGCCAAAATCAGGCAGTTCCAGGAAGCACAGGCTCAATTGAGCGGCGCGCTGGGGCGGTTGCTCGCCGTGTCGGAAAACTATCCGGAGTTGCGGGCTACCGAGGCATTCAGGGATTTGCAGGCCCAACTCGAAGGGACGGAAAACCGCATCAACGTAGCGCGACGGGATTACAACCAGGCCGTACAGGAATACAATACGAACGTCCGCCGATTCCCGACGAACATAGTTGCAGGAATAGCCGGATTCGGGCGAAGGCAGCCTTTTGAAGCCGATCCCGGCTCCGAACAAGCCCCTACCGTGGACTTCAACTCCTGAACCATCTCGTGCACCGTTTCGTCGCCCTGTCGTTGTTGTACCTTTTCGCCCTGCCGGGTTTAACCGCATGGGCGCAGGTACGGGAGGTGCTTCCCCCTTCAGGCCAGTGGGTTACCGACCGGGCGGACATGCTCTCGGCATCGGAGGAACAGATGCTCAGCCGCACGCTGGCCGGGTACGCCGACACGACGAGCACGCAAATCGTCGTAGTGACCCTGCCGGATATGGCAGGTCAGGACCCGATGGAGTATGCCACCGCCCTTGGACGGGAGTGGGGCGTCGGCCTGCAGGGACAGGATAACGGGGTAGTGATCCTCGTTTCCCGGGACGACCGAACCATCACGATTGCAACCGGATACGGCCTGGAGGGCTCCATACCGGATGCCGTAGCCGATCGTATCCGGAGGAATATCATTGTCCCCGCTTTTCGGCAGGGCCGGTTTTACGATGGCCTCGCCGAAGCCGTGGATGCCCTTATCCTGGCGGCTCGCGGCGAATACCGGGCCGAGCAGATCGCCGAGCGACCTCAGGCGCCGGGCATGAGCGCGGCCACGCTGTTCGTGATGCTCGTCATTCTGTTTTTTGTCATTTCGGCGCTACGCAACGGGGGTGGAGGAAAGGGCGGCGGGCGCGGACGCAAAGTATACCGCCGGCCCGGTCTCCCGCCGGTGATCATCTGGGGAGGCGGAGGCGGCTGGAGCGGCGGCGGGGGAGGATTTGGCGGATTCGGTGGAGGCGGCGGAGGGTTCGGTGGATTCGGCGGCGGGGGAGGAAGCTTCGGAGGCGGTGGAGCCAGCGGCGGCTGGTAATTTCGCACACATTGAAACAACGCGTATGGCAACCCTGCTGGAACGACTGTTGCAGTTTCACGAAGCCGACCCGGAAGATTCGTTTACCCGCTTCGCACTGGCCCAGGAATACCTCAAATCCGGAAACGAACAACAGGCGCTCGATTATTTCGAAGGCCTGGTCAGAAGCAATCCGGAGTACACCGGCACGTATTACCACCTCGGCAACCTCCTGGTACGGATGGGTCGGAAAGAGGATGCTATGCGTATCTACGAGGCAGGCATTCTGGCGGCCCGCAGGCAAAAAAACCTGCGCGACCTGGCGGAATTACAGGATGCGTTGCTCGCGCTTCAGGGGATAGGCGAAGAGGATTGAGGTTCGCGTATCTTTACGCAAGCCGGGACGTATACCCCCGGCAATACTTCAATCGTCCATCCGGCATCCCCACGATGTCTTCCTTTCCCGATACTTCGAGTACCACGCTGCGCCCCTCGGCGTGGCGAGCTTATCACCGGGCAACCCGCTCGGGCACGTACGGGTTTCTGGCCGCTCTGCCCCTGCTTCTGGCCTACGAGTTCCTCATTCAGTTCGTCAATCGGGGCCGGACGCTTCAGGTGCGGCTATCCTCCGATGTATGGATCAAGCAATTGCTGGCATGGCTCGGAGCAGGGGGGTCGCTCGTGTTGACAGGTATCGTGTGCGGGCTGGGGCTCCTGATCGTGTACCTGGAACGGAGACGGCATATTCCTTTGCGCACGAACTATTTCGCCGGCATCATCCTGGAGAGTGCATTGTATGCCGTGGGGGTGGCGGCGATCGTCTCCGGCGTCGTAGGATATCTGTTCGCTCCGCTGATGATCGTAAACCCGGCGGCAGGCCCTCAGGTGGTAAACCTGTGGCAGAGCCTCGCGCTTTCTATCGGAGCGGGGATCTACGAGGAACTGCTGTTCCGGGTATTACTCGTTGGCGGGCTGTTTCTGCTTTTCCGGCGGCTCGGCTCATCCGGAGCCTCGGCGTACGTACCGGCGGCTGTCCTGGGCGCTCTCCTTTTCAGCGGGGTTCACTACGTTGGGGCGCTGGGCGATCCCTTTACCCTGCCCTCCTTCACGTTCCGGTTTTTGTTCGGGCTCGCGCTCAATGCCCTGTATCTGCTTCGCGGGTTCGGCGTAGCTACCTGGACCCACGCTCTGTACGACATTATGGTCGTTACCCATTTCATCGGATAATCCGCGAAAATCCAGAACAGGTCATCTCACGCATCGTTGAATGCAGCAGCCCGGGCCTCGGACCGGCACTCAGTACCAGATTACATCGCTTACCGATATGAATAACATGTTTCGCACGACAGCCCTGATGGCGGTGCTCATCGTCCTCTTTGCCCTCATCGGCAACGCGATTGGAGGACAGCAGGGTATGGTAATCGCGTTCGCCATAGCCGTAGCCATGAACTTCGGGAGCTACTGGTTCAGCGATAAAATCGTTCTCTCGATGTACCGGGCCCAGGAAGTCGGCCCCCGGGAAGCGCCGGAACTCGTGGGGATGGTTGATCGCTTGCGCCAGCAAGCCGGGTTGCCCATGCCGAAGGTCTACGTAATTCCTTCTGAGCAACCAAATGCCTTTGCCACCGGACGAAACCCCGCCCATTCGGCCGTGGCCGTTACGAACGGTATCGTCCGGATGCTGAACCGGGATGAACTGGAGGGCGTCATCGCGCACGAGTTGGCGCATGTTAAACACCGGGACATTCTTACTTCGAGCATCGCCGCCACCATAGCGGCGGCCATTACCATGGCCTCCCGCTTTGCGTTGTTCTTCGGCGGGGGGCGCGATCGGGACAACATTTTCAGCGCTCTGCTTATGCTGATTCTCGCCCCGATCGCTGCGATGCTCATCCAGATGGCCATATCGCGGGCCAGGGAGTTCGCGGCCGACCGTGGAGGGGCCGAAATCTGCGGAAAGCCTCGCGCTCTTGCCAACGCACTCGCAAAACTGGAGCGCGGCGCCGAGGCGGTTCCCATGGAAGCCAATCCTTCGACGGCGCACATGTTTATCGTCAATCCGTTTGCAGGGAGCATGAGCGGAATGCGCAATCTGTTTGCCACGCACCCGCCTACACAGGCTCGTATCGAGCGGCTGCTCGAATTGGAGCGTAGCCTGTAGCTTCCTGCGTTTCGCAAGCCGATTCGCCCGGCCGGGCTCCAGTGGGGGCCCGGCTTTTTTATTTACCTCGCTCCAAACCCGCCGATAATCACAAAAATTCGCGTACCCGGAAAGTACCTGTTCCGTCCTTTCCGCAACCCCTCCGGAACGGCGCTATGCCCACCGCAAACCGAAATTCCGTAATCCGGTCAGCTCTGATCGTCCTGATTTCGGTCCTGATCGTCGGAGGTTTCCTCGCCGGCAAATACCGGATTTCGGAGGCCTTTCCCGGGATGCCCGCGGCCCAAAAAGCGTACATCGAATGGATCAGCTCCATTAACGAAGGATCGGGGTCGGCCATCGATCAGGGCCTGCTCCTTTTGACTCAATTCCCCGATCACCCCTTGCTGTATCGGCGTCTTCCCGGCGCCTGCCTGGAAGCGGGCGCGCAGGACGTGTGCTATACGGCCATCCATAAAGCTCGACCCGTGCGCTCACCGGCCGTATTGTACCGGGAGGCGGCGCTGGCTCAACTGAGTCCCAAACAGACCCGGAGAGCGCAATACGTGCGGCTGGCAGGGTCTGCATTTCTGGATGGAACCGTCGCACGGCTTATCGTAGACAAAGCCCGAGCGGATCGCGAAAACCCCTGGCTGGATGAAGTGGAACGGATCTGGCGTGCCCGGTCAGCTTCCGATACGACCTGCGCAGGCGTCTCTTTCGGGCTGGGCTACGTGGCGGCCCTCCGGAACGAGCCCGACTCGGCCGAAACCTACCTCCTTCGCGCGGCGCGCCTGGATCCCGACAACGTAGAAGCTTTTCGGGAGCTCGGTCGCATATACTACCAGATCGGTAAGGCCGAAGCGTTCGACAGATACCTGAAGGCGGGTCTGTCGGCGGCTGCCCGCACATACGACCTGGAACAGGAACTTGTTCTGCAGGGCAACTACGGCCTCGGGCTGCTTCAACGCGGAAGCCTTGACGAAGCCGAAGCGTCCTTCCTGAAAGCGCTCGTGCAGAGCAGAGCCCTATCGGACCGGACGACGGAAGGGTTCAACTATTACCGGCTGGCAGGAGTCCGGCTGAAACAGTACCGGTACGATCAGGCGCTGGCGCTCCTGGACTCGGCTTCCGTCCTGTATGAACGGTATGCGCCCCGTCAGCAACCGGAGCTACAAGCCCTGCGCGGAATGGCCCTGCGAGCCCTTTTCCGGTTCAGCGATGCCGAGCACGTGCTCGAAGAAACCATCCTTGCGGCGGACACGCTCGGCAACGTGGGGGTCAGAATACAGGCTGCCGTATCGCTGGCGCAGCTCCGCCACCGGATGGGACGCTACAATGCGGCGCGAAGCATGGCCCTCGAAGCGCTGGGCATCGCTTCCTCGTATCAGCAGGCGGATCTCGAGATTGCGTCGCTGATGGCGGTGGGCGATACCGAGATGTCCCTGGGAAATGTGGATGCCGCATCGTCCCACTATGTCAACGGCCTCCGACGGGCTGAAGAAACAGCCTCCCTGGCCCGGCAACGGGAGCTGAACATGAGGCTGGGTGTGCTGCTGCTCAACATACACGATGCGCCCGGAGCGCAATCCCGATTCGAAAACCTGCTCGAGACGGCCCGGCAGGAGGCTGAACCGAAGGAAATGGCCCAGGTGTACTTCGGATTGGGAAACACCTATGCGCAATTCGGAAACTATACGGAGTCCATCAGACACTACGATCTGGCTCTACAGACAATCCGAGAGACCTTTTCTGCCCCCACCGACCGGGTGCTGGAGTTGAATGTACTCATTACGAAAGCATGGGATCTGACCAACCTGGCCCGGTACGAAGAAGCAGAGGCGGCGCTGGCTCGGGCAAGGGAACTGGCTGCCGGCGACGCCTCATTGCTTTACCGCACGGAGGTGGCGCTGGGCAACCTGTTCTACTCCAGCGGGCGCCACGATGAAGCCCTGCGGCGGCTGAATGCCGCAGAGGCGTTCAAGGGGGATGTGAAACGCCCGCTGATTCACTGGCTGGTCCTTCACGAAAAGGCGCTAATCTACTGGGAGCGCGGCGAACCGAAAAAAGCCGAGGTTGCCTTCCGGAAGGCTGTTGAACTCATCGAAACGCTGCGCGACAACCTCGAGTCGTCGGATAGCCGCTCGTCGTTCGTACAGAATAAGGTAGTCGTCTTCAAGGATTATGCGGCCTTCCTGCGCGAACAAGGGCGAGACGCCGAAGCGTTCGCGCTCATCGAACGCGCCCGGAGCCGCAGTCTCGTCGATCTGTTATACACGACCCAGCAAGAACGCCGCCTCGCACAGAACGACCCGACTGCTATGATGATCGAGATGCAACGGCGAATCCGAGCGCTGGAACAGGAAATGGCCGAGGCAGACCCGGCGGCTGAAGCGGCGCCGAACCAGAGAGCCGGGGCAACCCGTTCCGCCGTTCTGGAACGCGAATACGCGGCTGCCGACTCGATGTACCGGCACGCTCAGAGCCGCCTCGGCGCCCATCAGCGTATGTATTCGTTCCGTCCGCTCGGCCTGGATTCCGTGCGTGCCATGCTTCGCCGAGATGAAGCGCTCGTGGTATTCAGCCTTCCTTCGGAAGAAGGGGCGCTTGTAAACCGGGAGCGTCCCATCGCCTTCGTGGTACAGCCGACCGGGATCGAAACCCTCGAACTGGCCTTCGACACGGGCGCCCTGTTCGAGACCATACGGTTCTTCCGCGACCAGATTACCGATGCGAACGGCGGCCCGGGTAAAGGATGGGAGCCTACGTCCAAACGGTTACATCAGCTCCTGATGGCGCCGGTCATTGAGCGGCTTCTTCCGACGGTTCGCCATGTCCACATCGTACCCGAAGGAGCCCTGCACTATGTTCCGTTTGCCGCTTTGCTCGATGGTTCCGGACGGTTTCTGACGGAACGGTTCACGCTTTCCGTTGCCCCTTCGGCGAGCATCCTGAGCCTCTGCCGTCGGAACAACCCGCGCCAGTGGCGGACCATGCTGCTCGTCGGCGACCCGGACGGGAAACTTCCGGGGTCCCGTAAAGAGGTGCTCGAAATTGCCCGGCGGTCACCGGGCCGCCGAACGACCCTGCTTGGCAATGCCGCAACCACGGCGAGCCTGGATACGCTGGCATGGTCCTTCGACGTCATCCATTTTGCAACACACGGACACTTCGTAAGCCGTTCGCCGTGGCTGTCACACCTGGAAATGTACGGCGACAACGAGCTAACGGTAGACGAGATCGGGCGGTTGCGTCTCGATGCCTACCTGGTTACGTTGAGCGCCTGCGAAACCGCCCTGAGCGGCGGGCGCATGTCCGACATTCCCCGGGGTGATGAATGGATCGGATTAAACCAGGCGTTTCTGGCGGCAGGCGCCCCGACCGTCATGGCCAGCCTCTGGCCCATTGACGATATGGTCAGCAGTCGGTTCATGACGGGCTTCTACGACCACCTGAAAATGGAGGGGAAGGCCAGGGCGCTTTCCGCGATACAACGGGCCTTCATCAGGGATGCGAAAACGAAGCATCCATACTACTGGGCTGCTTTTACAATTATCGGCGACCCGCTTTAAGACGGTTTGAAACCGCCGATACCGAAAGGGTACAAAGCTCATAAGCCAGCCCGCATCCACCCATGCCCACCTCGTTACGACCTGCACCCCGCACGACGTGCGTCTTTCTGGCCCTGTGCCTATGGTTCGCCGTCGTGTCCCCTGCGTCCGTATCGGCCCAGGTTACCATTCAAAAGACCGACAACGAAGTCATCATCAAAAACGCCGGGTTTCAGAAGCAGAAAGCCGTCAGGAAACTCGGCAAAGGCGCCTCCACCGACTGGATGGTGCTGGATAACGTGGGGAATGCGTACGGAGCGGGTTACCAGTCGGGACGCGACATCCCCGACCCGCCCGAAATCATCATCATCGGCGGCTACCAGTCGGGACGCGACATCCCCGACCCGCCCGAAATCATCATCATCGGCGGCTACCAGGACGCGCTCAATCACTTGAGGACGAATTACGGTGCGGTTATCGAACACGACGCCGTGCTGGACGTGGACCTGATTTCCCTGCCGACGGTCTCCGACCCGATTGCCACCTTCTTCCGGATAATCGTGGCCGACTCGCTCCACGGGCACCCGCTGATCGATTTCTTCCGGCTGGTAGAGATCGCCAACCAGGGCGCCTTCGACCCGGCAGGTTATACGGCTGCCAGACCCGCAGGAAAGCCGCTGCCCTTCCCGAACGATCCGTACTTCATGAATCAGTGGAACCTGGTTTTTACGCGGATGCTGGAGGCGCAGTGGCTGCCGGTGCGAACCAGAAAAGCGCCTCGTATCGCCATTATCGATAGCGGCATTGGGACAGCCGAGCGGAATCATACCGGATTGGACGGCGTAGCGGTCGAGTATGTGCCGGTTGCGCCGACGACGGATCAACCTTCCGCCCATGCACTCGGCATCACGAGCCTGATCGCGGACCGGGCCAACGACGGCGACGGGGTAATCGGGCTGCTTGGCGCTTCGTGGAACGTCGGATCGTGCTTCAAGGATGTTCCGCTACTGGCCAATCTGCCGCCCGTAGTAAAGGTGTATAATACCGGCGATTTCGGCCCGGTGAGTGTATACGTAGCGCGGGCTATCAGCCGGGCCGTCGAGGACGGCGCCGACGTAATCAACCTCAGCCTTGCCATAGGCTACTCCCCTATCGTCGAGGCGGCCATCAAGGAAGCGCTCGAGGCTAACGTTATCATAGTAGCCGCCGCAGGCAATTACGACGCCAGGTCGTCGGCGAAGCCCGCCAAGTTTCCGGCCAACGTCGAGGGAGTCATCTCGGTCGGTGCGGCAGGTATGAACATGCGCCTCAGCGACATCTCGGCCGATACCGGCCTCGACATTCTGGCTCCCGGCGAGCGCATAATAGCCGGTGGACCGGAAAACATCTGGTACGAGGGCATGGGAACGTCGTTGGCTGCACCGCACGTTACGATAGCCGTTGCGATGATGCGTGCCCTGGCTCCGCAGGTCACCGCGGCCGAAGCCGAAGCCGCGCTCCGGGACCGGGCGCAACGCAAACAAAAGAAAGGAGATGCCGGGTTCCTGAACGTAATGAGTTCACTGAACCAGGTTCTTCCGTGGCGGGACCGCGTCCTGATGGTGCGCATCCCCTCGGACTGCTCGCTGTTTGCCTTCGGCAAAACGGACGATGCCTGGTACCGCTGGCCTGAGTTCGAGTACGACGCCGACATCGACCAGGACCTTTTCGCTCTGGCGGCCGGGGTAGAGGACGAAGTGCTCCCGGAGAAAGCAGTCCTTCTGGGCAACTACCCCAACCCCTTCAATCCATCCACTACCATACGTTTTTCCCTCCCGGCGATGGGCAACGTTCGCCTGAGCGTCTATAACCTGCTCGGCCAGGAAGTGGCCCTGCTGGTTGACGGGCGCCTGGAGGCCGGTGCGCACCAGGTACGGTTCGACGCGCGCAACCTGGCAAGCGGAACCTACCTCGTCCGAATGGTCTCCGAAACGGCCTCGCTCACCCGGACGATGAGCCTCGCGAAATAACCACCACGGCAAGAGGACAGAAAGCCCGGGCGCAATGCCCGGGCTTTCCTGTTTTTGCAGGTCGTCCGATCATTTCCGCCCTACGGCTACCGGAATCAGCTCCTTTCCCTTCCGCCGAGGTAGCGCGTCAGCGCCTCCACGAAGTAGTAGTCGCCGTAAATCAGCGATACGTCGATCTCTCCGTTGGCCGGGTGATTGCCTACCGCATGGAGCAACAGGCTCGGGCTGCCTTCCGGGGCGAGGTAAGCCGGCGTCATGAGCGAAGCCAGCATTCGCTCGGCCGTTTGCCGGTATTCCGCACCTTCCGCACCCCCCACGGCATCGGCCAGATCGAACAGGGCGGATGTGACGATCGCGGCGGCAGAGGCATCCCGCGGCGCATCCGGGATACCGGGCGCCTGGAAGTCCCAGTAGGGCGCCATATCGTCAGGAAGACGCGTGATAAAATAATCGGCGGCTTCGCGGGCCTTTTGCAGGAACTCCGCTTCACCGGTTTCACGGTGCATCATAGTAAAGCCATACACCAGCCACGCCTGCCCGCGCGCCCACGTGGATTCATCGGCGGCGCCCTGATGCGTTACGCGCTGGGTAACCTCCCCGGTGGCCGGATCGTAGTTAACTACGTGGTAAGAGCCGTTATCCTCCCTGAAATGGTTCAGGATGGTCGTACGGGCATGGGCAAGAGCCACGTCACGCCAGGCCGCATCACCGCCGTTCTCGGCCGCCCAGAGGAGCAACTCAAGGTTCATCATGTTATCGGCGATAACCGGGTACGCCCAGCGGTTATCCGACCAATCCCACGATTTGATGGCTCCGACCGTGGGGTTGAACCGGGCGGCAAGCTTTTCGGCGGCGGTGAGCATCGGCCCCTTGTACGCTTCGTCGCCGGTAATCCGGTATCCGTTGCCGAAGGAACAGTAAAACTGAAAGCCGAGGTCGTGATCGGGGCGGCCTTCGAAGATGGCAACCAGAGGCAGCGTCCACCGGTGGGCCTGCTCCCGCAGCGCCGGTTCCTCCGAGTATTCATAGAGATACCACAGGATGCCGGGGAAGAAACCGCTGGTCCAATCCCCCGGTGGAACGGTTCGCCACGAGCCGTCGGGCTCGGTACTGCGGGGATACCCGGCGGCGGGGTCGTGCGTGGCTGCCGTGGCGCCGTAACGGGCTACCGCCTGGTTCAGTGTAGCCCGAACCTGCTCCTCCATGGACGCGCCGGCGCCCTCATCCGCGGAAGGTGCATCGCAAGCACTGAAAAGCAAAAAGAAAGCTGTCAGAAAGAGGCTGGTTTTCATGGAATACCGAATGAGAGTTGACAAAATGTTAACTAACGGGCTCTTCGTCAGTAGTCAGGAGCGAACGGGTAGATTTTCGGACGACGAGTTCCGCTTCGATAATCGCTCGTTCGGGTTTGGCTTCTCCTGGATTTTCAATCTGACGAAGCAATAGAGCGGCCGCACTTCGGCCCATTTCGTTGCTCGGAGTGCGGACCGTGGTCAATGGAGCCGCGATGTACCTGCCTATCTGGATATCGTCGTAGCCGACAACAGAGACGTCGTCAGGTATACCAATTCCCAGTTCATAGAGCGCTCGCATGACACCAAGAGCGATCAAATCATTGAAACATGTCACAGCCGTCGGTCTTTCCTCCGGCTTTCGGTCACGAAAGACCGCCAGAGCAGCCTGATAGCCGTCCTCCAGATGGTCTCCGGCCGGCACGATGAAGCTGTCCTCGCACTTCAGATGCGTTTCGCTGAACCCTCTCCAGAAACCTTGAATCCGGTACTGACTCTGCGCGCTATAGCGGGGACCTGCAAAATGAATGATCCGGGTATGTCCGTTCTGTATGAGGTAGCGAACCGCTTTTCGAGAGGCATGGACGTTATCGACCGTAACCATGCTTACAGGCAATCCCTTCACTTCTCCGAGAAGCACGAAAGGAAACCGCTGCTGTTGTAAAGCAAACAGATGGGCAAAAGTGGCCCGGTCATCCAGTACCGGCGCCAGAATGAGGCCATCGATTCCTCCGGTGCGCAGCAAATCAATCATGCGGCGCTCCTCCTCGTGCTTTCCTTCGGAACTGGTCAGAAAGAGCGCCCCGCCCTGATCGCTTATCAACGCGCGAGCGCCGAGTATCACTTCGGCATAGAAAGGGTTTTCAATCTCCTTAACCAGCATTCCGATCCTGAGTGCTTGCGTCTGCGAAGAACTCGCCGACGATCGGAGGCTTTGCGCTATACGCGACGGCGCATAATTGAGACGGGCAACGGCAAGAGTGACTTTTTCACGTGTAGCAGGACGCACGTGATCGTAGTTGTTGAGCACCGCCGAAACGGTTCCAACGGACACGCCGGCTGACCGGGCTACATCCTGTATCGTCACCTTGCCCATAGGAGGTTCATAAAGAATTGAATCGTTTCAAAAGAAATATGGGCAGCGCCGGGAAAGTTCATGCTAATGACTTGATAGGCCCGGAAAACCGCTCCAAGCAACATACAGGCACTCCTGCGTGCCGCCACAATGCAAGGTACGAATTTTTGCACTTTGCAAAATTACATTTTCTTGCTTGTTTGCAAACGCCGGATTGAACATCATAAGGCTCTAGCAAAACCTCAGAACGGTGTTCCAGGTAATAAGGGCGCAGCCGAGTTGAACGAACGCTTCGTGGATGTCAGCCCGACGCTCATAACGAACCCGCAGTCGCCGGTAGAAGCTGAGCCACGCCGGCGTGCGCTCGATGACTCAGCGGTGGCGGCCCAACCGCTCGCCCGACTCGACGAGCGATGCGCACCTTGATGCGGCGCTTTGTGAGTGCCCTGCGGCAGCGCGCAAAGTCATAGCCCTTGTCGGCGTGCAGCTTCTCCGGGCGTTTTCGCGAGCGACCGCGCGGGCGGCGAATTGGAGCGATGGCATCGATCACCTCCTCGAAGACGAGCGAGTCGTGGACGTTGGCGCCGCTGAGTCGGAAGGCAAGCGGCGTTCCTCGTCGGTCGACCACAAGATGGCGCTGCGTGCCCGCTTTGCCGCGATCCCTCGGATTCGGCCCAATGCAGCGCCTTTCGCGCCGATCCCCCTTTTACCAACGCCGGAAGCCGGGATGGTCTACGCATCGAGTGCGGCGCGTGACCAGTCGATCTGGTCTGCTTCTCCGAGACGGTCGAGCAGCATCCGGTGCAATCTGGTCCAGAGGCCGGCCTCGTGCCAGGTGCGCAGACGTCGCTGGCAGGTCATGCCACTGCCGCAGCCCATTTCCTGCGGGAGCATCTCCCACGGGATGCCACTTTTCAAGACGAAGAGAATGCCGCTAAGCGCCGAACGGTCAGGCACACGAGGGCGCCCGCCCAGCGGTTTGGGCGGTTCGGGAGGGAGCAAGGGCTCGATGACCTCCCAGAGTTCATCAGAGACAAGAGATTTAGCCATAGCACCATTCAACCTCATGCTCACAAATGGGTTTTGTCAGGGACTCTTAATACCTACCACAGCGAATGGGTGGCCGCAACCGTTCCGGCGTTCACCCAGTCCCAGATCAGGTCGAGCGACCGCTGGTTACGGACCTCTCCGAGAATGCCGCAGGCCCCCAGCAGATGGGCCATCCAGGCCCCGTCGGGCGCCTGCTGGAAACGGACGGCCCGCACTTTCTGCAGTCGAACGAACTGGGGGCTCCCTGCCGTCTGCGCCCCGATGTCGCGAACCCGAATCCATTCGCTGTTTTCGTGAACCGTGGCTTGCAGGCGCTGAATAGCGCTTACATCGGTAATAGGGTGCTCGAACGCCGGAGCCATCTCCCCGGCTGTGCACAGGTACAGTCGCGCGGAGCGTTGATCCTCCGAGAAGGCGATCTTAGCGATCTGATCGAGGTCGATAAACGAGTCGTAACTCGCTCTGAGCCAGTTCATGGCAATGTCTCCTATCAAGGTTTCGGCCTGCGAAAGGCCGTGTGGCATGGACGGTATGTGGGGCGGTGTGTACGAACCTGCCTGAATGTATCGAGTGGACGAGGCTCAACCGGCTGGTAATACACAGTCGGAGAAAGCCGGCCTCAGTTCTCTCAAACCCGTAGGTTACTCATGCAGCCGAACTTCCAGTACGGTGTTATCCTTATCGGCGCCGGCGGCCACACGGGTAAAAACCTCGCGGAGCCCGGCATCCGGATCGGAGACTTCTATCGTATAAAGGCCGGGTGCAAAAACGCCGGGGCGATACGTTTTCCCCTTGATTCGTACGACGTATTCCAGCTCGCCGGTGCGTTCGTTCGTGACGGCCACAACCGGATCCTCGACGGCGCTCCTGATTTCGGGCAGCCAGGCCGTGGGCGTCCGGCCGTAATTATCGAACTGGCTCACGGTAAACGGCCAGCCGGGGAAGAGTACCTGCTGCCCCAGAAACCGGTAGGCTTCGGAGGTAATAAGGCGGGACTTCGCATCGATGCGAACGATACCGTAACCGGAAGCGCGTGACTCGGCCTGACGGTACCGATCCGGAAAGGAGGTATCTTCCTCCGGATTGCCCACGGCATACACGAAGGTCTTGTTGCCGAAGGCGTCTTCGTAGGCGCCGGTATTGGGCAATCCATGGGCAGGCCGGTGTACGACGGGTATCCCCAAGCTATCGGGCATGAATCGGCGCTCGTAACCGACCGTGATGGCCGGTGTGGTGAATACCCAGCCCGCGTCTCGAAAAGCGCCCAGCCCGTACTGAACCTGGGTTGGAATGTGCTGGTCGCCGGCAACATGAAAGGCGAAACAGCGCCGCAACAGATCCACCGCTTCGTCACGGGGCGGCTTGGGCCAGCCCCCGGAATCGAGGTCGGCCAGCAGAAACATTCGTTCCGGGCCATGGTGTGTGGCTACATTCCCGAAGGGCGTCTGACTGAGCAGCACCTTCACGTCGGCCCCTTTCCAGTCTTTCATCCAGTGGCGCAGGAAGGTCATCTGCCGCTCACCCAGAAATTCGAGGCCGGGTTTGGATAGTTTTTCGGGCTCGACGGGATGTTTGAGATGGTCCTTCCGGCCCTCCCAGGTAGATACCTTCTCCGGGCCGGATTTGAACATCCGGTCGCTGACGACGGCAAAACTCGTACGCCCGTAAACCAGGTCCGTATAGTACGTCGTAATGCCCTGTTTGATGGGCTCCGGATCGAATGGGTCCGGAAGGTGCGCTCCCTGCGTGCGGTGGACCACGTTGATCATGCCGACGGGCTGTACGTAGCCCGCCCGGCTATCGGCGGCCTTCGCCCACACGTCCTCCGGAACGTTTTCACCTCCACTCCCCCACAGGTTTCCCTGAAACACATCGTGGTCGTCGGGAATGACAACCGTAGGTCGATCGCGCATGAGGTCGCCGAAAGCCCAGCCGAACATGTAGTACTTGCCCAGGTAGTTGAGTGTGGCCTCGGCAGCCGGCGAGCGGATGATGGGGTACCCCCCATTCTGCTCGTAAATCTGATCGCCCGAGAAGAACAGAAGGTCCGGGTCGTGCCGTTTCAGGTTGTCCAGCAGCGGCCGGTACGGAAAGCCGTAGTGAAACTGGCAGGTCAGACCGCAAATGACCAGGGGCCTATCGACCGGATCGCGCCGGATTACCCCCTCGTACACCTGCGGGCGGACGCCTCCGTTCTTCATCCGTTCGTCGTATACGATGCGATACGGTTGATCTTTCGAAGCATCCCAGTTTTCGATTCGGAAAAGGCCGGTGTAGGCATCCGGGTCTATCCGGGCCTCGGAAACGGTCATCCAACCCGCACCGCCTCGCACTTCGAGGCGGACCGTCCGGGCGTCCCCCTCTCCAATCGGAGGAAGCTGCGCCGTCATTTTCAGCACCCCCCGACTGAGGGTGTACATGGACCACAGAATGGGTCCGAATGCATGTTCCTGGTGCGATTCCACAATGGAGCCCTGCAGGGAGAGGTCGTCAAACCAGAAATGGGGTGGATCAACCTTATTTGATCCCGGATTATTGATGAGCGCCATAAGGCCGCTCAGATCTGCCGTCGTCGAACGCAATGTAGCGGAGAGGCCGCCTTCATCTGCGGCGGAAAGGGTCAGCGCAAAACCGTTCGCAGCCGGAACGGCGGTCAGGCGAAGGGCGAATTCGTCCAGGTTGAACCCTTCGGGAAGGGGCGTATCGGCGTCCCCGAGGAACAGGCGCCCTTCCGTATAAACGCCGGCATCCAGGCCTGAGCCGAAATAGACGACGGAACGCACATCGGAATCGGTTTCATCTCGAATACCCACACGGAACCCGGCTGCCCCCCCGGCGAAGGATCGGCCCATGAGACCCATCCGAGCCGTAAAGTCCAGCGTACCCGAACTCCCGAGCGAATGTGTCAGCAGGGTGACGTACGTATTGGAACCGGGGCCGACCGACTCCAACCGGCCGTTTCTGATCTGCCAGTTTTCGAGAGGAACGGCCCAGAAATCACGACCGACCCAGGTGCGGTCGTTGACCTGATTGAAATCGAAGCGGACAGGGCCTTGCGCACGGGCTGACCACCCCGCAAAAAGCAAGATGCACAGAATGGGCCAGGTGGACTTCCGTACCATGGGTATATTTCGGTGGGTGCGAAGCAACGAGTTGGGGCATCGACGAATGCCGCAATAGTATACGGATGCAGCGGCTTTTTTTCAGGGCAACCCCCGCCGGGTGGGCACAAAACGACGAGCGGCCGCACATCCTGATGACGTGCGGCCGCTTCCGGTGGAGCTAAGGAGATTCGAACTCCTGACCTCTTGGGTGCGATCCAAGCGCTCTACCAACTGAGCTATAGCCCCGAGAGACAATATTGAACCGGTATCTTTTCATACCAGTTCCTTACAGCGATATGAAGATAGCGAGCAGAACGAACCGATCCAACAGCTCGCGCGGTCGGAGGACGGCCTTTTTGTCGGATAGGATACGTTTGGCAAGCCGGGTTTACCGAACAATTGGAGCAGGCGCGCCGTATTTTATGTTCTACCCCTCCACTATGAACTTTACCTCTTTGACCCATGCAAAACGTCCCATCGGGTAGCGGCAGAATAGATTATTTCGGTACGCGAGGCACATTCGAAACCGGCAACGGCCCGGCCTATATCTACCGGCTGGAACACCTCGAACAGGCTGGCCTCACCGGCATCCACCGGCTGCCGGTATCGATCCGCATTTTGCTGGAAGGGCTGCTTCGAGAAGCCGACGGGCATTCGGTGCGACAGCAAGACATCGAAATGCTATCCCGGTATGACGCCAAAAACCCGGCTCGTGAAGAAATTCCCTTCATGCCGGCGCGTGTGCTGTTGCAGGATTTCACGGGCGTGCCGGCCGTTGTCGATCTGGCGGCCATGCGGTCGGCGATGGCGCGGCTCGGCGGCGACCCGAACGAGATCAACCCGAGGGTGCCCGTCAATCTGGTGATCGATCACTCATTTCAGGTGGACGCCTACGGCACGCAAGATGCGCTTCAGATCAATGCGGAGCTGGAATTCCGGCGCAACAAGGAGCGGTACGAGTTTCTGCGGTGGGGTCAGCAGGCGTTTCGCAATTTCTCGGTGGTGCCTCCATCGAGCGGCATCTGTCACCAGGTCAACCTGGAGTACATCGCCCGGGGGGTGTGGACGCGTCCGGACGCAGACGGCCGGCCGTTGGCCTATCCGGATACGCTGGTAGGTACGGATAGCCATACCACGATGATCAACGGACTCGGGGTGCTCGGCTGGGGCGTCGGCGGGATCGAAGCGGAAGCCGTGATGCTGGGACAGCCGGTATACATGCTCATGCCGGAAGTCGTCGGGTTCAGGCTGACCGGTGGGCTCCGGGAAGGGGCTACGGCCACCGACCTCGTGCTTACGATCACCCAGATGCTCCGCTCCTACGGCGTCGTGGGTAAGTTTGTGGAGTTTTTCGGATCGGGACTTAGCCGTCTGACCGTACCCGACCGGGCAACCATCGGCAACATGGCGCCCGAGTATGGAGCGACGATGGGATTCTTCCCGATCGATGACGAAAGCCTGAACTACATGCGGCGCACCGGCCGGCCGGAAACGCTCGTTCAGATGGTAGATCGGTATATGAAAGAACAGGGCCTCTTTCGCACCGACGACACGCCGGACCCGGAGTATCTGGATGTGCTGGAGCTGGACCTGGGGGACGTCGTACCGAGCCTGGCCGGTCCGAAACGTCCACAGGACCGCCTTGACCTGCCCGATCTCAAAAAGGTGTTCGCCTCGGCCTTCGTCAACCCGGTGGGACCGAAAGGGTACGGACGCAAACCGGAGGACCTGCTTACCACCGGACGCTACCAGAACCGTCCGGGGGAGGAACGTGATACCTTGATCTCCCTCCTGCCGGGGCAGCAGGCGGCGCCGACTTTTGCAAAGGATGAGTTCGACATGAAACATGGAGACGTCGTGATCGCCTCCATTACGAGCTGTACGAACACGAGCAACCCCTCCGTCATGATCGCCGCGGGTCTGGTTGCCAAAAAAGCGGTAGAACGTGGCTTGAAGCCCCGGGCCTATGTCAAGACCAGCCTGGCGCCGGGTTCCAAAGTTGTCACGGAGTATTTGCATGAGGCGGGCCTGCTCCCCTATCTCGACCAGATCGGATTCAATGTGGTGGGATATGGTTGTGCTACGTGCATCGGCAATTCGGGGCCGCTGCCGCCGCCGGTGGAAGCCGCCATCAAGGAAGGAGACCTCATCGTAGCCGGAGTGCTTTCCGGCAACCGGAATTTCGAGGGCCGCATTCATGGCAGCGTACAGGCCAATTTCCTGGCCTCTCCCCCGCTGGTGGTGGCTTTCGCGCTGGCCGGAACGGTTGATATCGATCTGATGAACGAGCCGCTGGGCCGTGACAGCGCCGGAAACGACGTGTACTTGAGTGACATATGGCCCTCGAATGAAGAGGTGTTGCAGACGATTCAGGAAGCCGTAAAACCGGAAATGTTCATGCGGGAGTATGACGGCATCGAACATTCGAACGAGGCATGGAACCGGATCGAGATTCCCGAAGGCGGACTGTATGCCTGGGACACGGAATCGACCTACATCCAGGAACCTCCGTTCTTCGTTGACCTCACCACCGAGACTCCACGGATCGAGCCTATCCAGGAAGCGCGCGTGCTCATACGGGTGGGCGACTCCACGACCACCGACCACATCTCGCCCGCCGGGTCGATTGCTGCGGGTAGTCCGGCCGGTCGGTACCTGATCGAGCGCGGCGTACCGGCCCGGGAATTCAACTCCTACGGCTCGCGCAGGGGCAACCACGAAGTCATGATGCGAGGGACCTTCGCCAACATCCGCATCAAAAACCAGTTGCTGCCCGGCACCGAGGGCGGAATAACCTGCTACTTCCCGGAAAACGAACGGACGAGCATCTATGAAGCCGCCATGAAATACCGGGCGAACGGCGTACCCCTCGTCGTGCTGGCCGGAAAGGATTACGGCATGGGCTCCAGCCGCGACTGGGCGGCGAAAGGAACGCTGTTGCTTGGCGCAAAGGCCGTAATCGCCGAAAGTTACGAACGCATTCACCGCTCGAATCTGATCGGTATGGGTGTTTTGCCCTTGCAATACGCCGAAGGTGAAACAGCCGCAAGCCTCGGCCTCGATGGGGACGAAACATTCGACATCCCGGTTACCGACGACGTCAGGCCCGGGCAATCCCTCCGGATCACCGCACACAAAAGCGGCGGCGGCACGATAGAGTTTACGGCATTATGTCGCCTCGACACGCCGATCGAAGTGGACTACTACCGGAACGGCGGAATTCTGCACTACGTATTGCGGGATTTTCTGAGTCAATCCACTAACCCTGCCGCATAGTGCGGTAGAGTGCAGGCAAAATCCATCAGGGGCGGATTTTGCCTCTGGAGAAATCAACCTTTCAACTGATCGTATGTCCAGTTCCTTACGCGTCGGCGTGTTGACGGGCGGCGGAGACTGCCCCGGCCTCAATGCCGTTATCCGCGCCGTTGCCAAAAGCCTCATAACCGACTGCAACGCCGAAATCGTCGGCATTCTGGACGGGTATTTCGGCCTGATCGAAAAACGGATCCGTCCGTTGGCCTACCGCGACGTAAGCGGCATCCTGACCCTGGGAGGAACGATTCTCGGGACGAGCAACAAGGCGAACCCCTTTGCCTATTATCGGCAGGACAACGAGGACGTTTCTGAAGAAACGATACGGTACGCCCTCGAGGATCTGAGACTGGATGCCGTAGTGGCCATCGGAGGGGACGGGACCATGTCAATTGCGCATCGCTTGCAGGAAGCCGGCTTGCCCATGGTCGGCGTGCCTAAAACGATCGACAACGATCTGATGTTCACCGACCGAACGTTTGGGTTCGATACGGCCGTGGGCATCGCGACGGAAGCCCTGGACCGACTGCATACGACGGCGCAAAGCCACCATCGGGTGATGATCCTGGAAACGATGGGGCGTTACGCGGGGTGGATCGCGCTCTATTCCGGCGTGGCAAGCGGCGCCGACATCATCCTGATCCCTGAGTTCGAGTACGACATCGAGGAGGTCGCGAGGGTATGCCGGGAGCGTGAAAAAGGCGGCCAGCGGTTTACGCTAATCACCGTTTCGGAAGGAGCCAAACCCCGGGGAGGAGAGCTGGTCGTTCGGCAAATCGTAGCGGAAAGCCCTGATCCGCTGCGTCTGGGCGGCATCGGTACCGTGCTGGAACAGCAGCTTCGGACGCATGTGACGAGCGAGGTCCGCACCGCCATCCTGGGGCACGTGCAGCGGGGAGGCACCCCTACGGCGTACGATAGGACCCTTGCCACGGCATTCGGTTCATACGCGGCGGCGCTGGTGGCCGACGGACAGTACGGCTACATGGTGGCCCTTCAGGAGAACCGGCTCACCCGGGTGCCGCTCGAAAAAGTAGCCAATAAAGTCAGGACGGTGCCACGGGACGCCCCGATGGTCATGGCGGCATTATCCGTGGGAACGTCGTTCGGCGTGCCGCAACTGGACGTCCGGTTTAGCGGCCACGAACCTTCGGCCGACATCAGTTAGGGACCCGTGCGAATAAGAACGGCTCTGCATCGGGAAACGCAGAGCCGTTCTTGATACGTACCTTTCGAGGTCACTTCACTTTAGCGGGCTTCTCTTTCTTTTCCTCACCCGCCTGAGCAGCATCAGGCCGACCGTTGCCTTCGGCAGCCGGCGCCTTTTCCTGCGATGTTGCCTTGCCCTGATTGTTTGGCCGTGAAGCCGAACTGTACAGCAGGTCCTGCTCTACGATAAAGTGGAACTGCTTGCGAAACTCGTCCAGTGAAATACCCGCCGTGGCGGCATACTTGGCCATGGAATGCGGGTCGTCAAAATCTTCTTTGTTCAACCGGAGCATGTAGGCCCGGGCAATCCGGTAGTATTCCGAAGTCGTATCGACCAGGCGAATTTTGGTGCGCCCCGTCTTGGGGTCGAAAATCTCCTTGAAATACATCGGGACGAAGTTGCCGTTCTGCATGGAAACCATGACGCCGCTGCCGCCGTCGATGATGAAACGGGCGGCGCAGTACCCCAGATCCCGCGTGTATTCCATATCGTAGGGGATCGGATCGGCGCAGCGTAGCTCGTAACCGATGTTTTTGGCAACGATGGTGGACTTGATGCCGAATTTTTTCAGGCGCTCCTGGACGTGGTACTTTACGATTTCGCCAAAGGAAACCTCGGCCAGACGGATGTTGCCGTGCGCGTCCCGCTCGACGCTGTCAAGAATTTCGAGATCCTTCGGATTGAGGCGAGCAAGCAACCCTTCGGCCAGAATGGCTACGCCGTCGGTATGGCCGGCGCTGAGGCGCTTGATGATCGCGCCGACGAGGATATCGACGATATGCGTCAGGCTGATGACTTCTTCGGGAAACTCCTCGGGGACGAGCGTTAGGGTCGCTCCTGCGGCTTTGCCGATACCAAGCGCCAGATGGCCCGCCGAACGCCCCATGGCAACCACGAAGTACCACCGTGAGGTCGTCTGGGCATCCACCATGAGGCTTTTCACCAGCTCGACGCCGATGTGCCGGGCGGTATTATAGCCGAACGTCGGGATGCCGAGGGGCAGGTCGAGGTCGTTATCGATGGTTTTGGGTACGTGGACCACCCGAATGCGCCCCCCTGCCATTTCATCCACCTTCATGGCGCTGTAGGCCGTATCGTCGCCGCCGATGGTGATGAGCTTGTCTACGTTAAGGCGGAGCAGCGAAGTAACCGTGTTTTCGAGATGCTTCTCGTTGAGGGTCGGGTTATCGCGTGCAATGCCGATATAAGATCCGCCCCGGAAGTGGATGCGGCTGACCTTATCGATGGTCAGGTTCTCGACATGGGAAATGTCGCCGCGCATGATCCACTTGAACCCATCCTCGATCCCGACGACTTCGACACCGTCCTGTATTGCGCAGATGGTTGCGGCACTGATGACGCTGTTGATGCCGGGAGCCGGACCACCGCCAACGACGATAGCCAGTTTCTTGGGTGCTGTTGCCATGAGAATATTGATTTACGGTTGCTATTGACCCGGTCCTACCGTGAGAGCGCTTCCGAAAGCCGGGCGAGGGACTAAACGTGCTCCGAGTCGGTAAAATAGGAAAATCGGCCGTAGCGGTTTACAAGATTCGGACGCCTTAATAACGAATTGAAAAATTGCAAGGATGCCGGGCAGGCAAGAAATTCAGCCAGTCTTAGATATGCCCGCGAACCCCACGGGTTTCTGGTGAGTATGCAGAGACTGTTCGTACAAGCAGGCAGCGTCCTGCACTCGCGTTGGGCTCGATAAATTTTCGCCCATGTAAACGGCCCGGCGGCGTACCTTGCGTCGCGTTTTCACTCTGAATCGAACAGATAACGTTATGTCTATAGATCGGCCCAGAAGCATCGGCGTCCTGACCAGTGGAGGGGATGCCCCCGGCATGAATGCCGCGGTTCGGTCCGTTGTTCGTTCCGCCCTGAACCAGGGATTGGAGGTCTATGCCATTTATGAGGGATACAAAGGGATGGTAGAGGGCGGCGACGGAATCCGCCAGATGAACTGGGATTCCGTGAGCGGCATCCTGCATCGGGGCGGCACGGTTATCGGCACGGCCCGATGCAAGGAATTCCGCACCCGGGAGGGACGCCTTCGGGCCGCGAAGAACTTGCTCGAACGGGATATCGACAGCCTCATCGTGATCGGAGGCGATGGCAGCCTGACCGGTGCAACCATTTTTCGGCAGGAGTGGCCGGATCTGCTGGCGGCGCTGGTAGCTTCGGGCGACATCTCGCCGGACCTGGCTGCCGCGCACCCCGTATTGACGATTGCGGGCCTCGTAGGCTCGATCGACAACGACATGTTCGGCACCGACATGACGATCGGAGCGGATACGGCGCTCAACCGGATTACGAACGCAATCGATGCGATAAGCAGCACCGCTGCAAGTCACCAGCGGACGTTCGTAGTGGAAGTGATGGGCCGAAACTGCGGGTACCTGGCCCTCATGAGTGCGCTGGCGACCGGTGCGGACTGGGTGATCATCCCGGAAAGCCCGCCGGAAACGGACGACTGGGAGAACGACATGTGCCTTCTGCTGAAGTCGGCGCGGGAGGCCGGTCGGCGGAACAGTATGGTGATCGTGGCGGAAGGCGCTCAGGATCGCCACGGCAATCCGATCACCAGCACCCATATCAAGGAATTACTGGAAACTCGCCTGGGACAGGATACCCGCGTGACCATCCTGGGACACGTGCAGCGTGGAGGCTCACCCAGCGCTTTCGACCGCTATATGAGCACCGTGCTCGGGCACGCGGCCGTTGAAAACGTCATTTCGGCCACGCCGACGAGCGAAGCCGAAGTAATCGGGATGCGCGAGAACCGTATTCACCCCGAGTCGCTTGCAGAAGCCGTTCGGCTGACCCATAGCGTGGCCGACGCCATAGCCAACCAGGACTACGACCGGGCCATGGAACTTCGGGGGCGTAGCTTTCGGGCCAACCTGGACGTATTTCGCACGCTATCGCAGGCCCTCCCCCACCCACCGAGCCCGGGCCAGCGCAGACTCCGGCTGGCCGTCCTCAATGCGAGCGGGCCTGCGCCGGGGATGAACACGGCGACGCGCGCCGCAGTGCGCCTGGGAATCGACAAAGGACACATCATACTGGGCGTCGAGAACGGCTTTCACGGGTTGATCGCAGGGGAAATCCGGGAGATGACCTGGATGGAAGTCGAGGACTGGGCCTGGCTGGGAGGATCGGAACTGGGAACGAACCGCAAAGTGCCGAGCGGCAGCGAGTTGTATTCGATCGCCCGAAATCTGGATGAGCACAAGGTAGAAGGGCTGCTTGTCATCGGCGGCTGGGCAGGGTACGACGCCGCCTATGCGCTCTACCAGAACCGGGACAAATACCCGGCCTTCAACATTCCGATCATCTGTTTACCGGCAAGCATCAACAACAACCTCCCCGGTTCTGAATTCAGCATCGGCACGGATACGGCGCTCAACAGCATCGTTGAGGTGGTCGATAAAATCAAGCAGTCGGCCGTCGCCTCGCACCGGACGTTCGTGGTGGAGGTGATGGGCCGATATTGTGGGTATCTGGCCATGATGAGCGGAATGGCCACCGGAGCGGAGCGGGTGTATATGCACGAAGAAGGAGTAACCTTGAACGATTTGCAACTGGACGTGCACAATCTGGTAGAGGACTTCAAGCAGGGTAAACGCCTCGGCCTCATCATCCGTAACGAGTACGCCAATCCGATCTACACCACAAGCTTCATGTCGGCGCTTTTCGAAGAAGAAGGGGGCGGCCTGTTCGGAGTGCGCCAGGCGATTCTGGGGCACCTTCAGCAAGGGGGCAACCCGACGCCCTTCGACCGCATCCAGGCTACTCGACTGGCTGCGCGAAGCATCGATTTTCTCATCGAGCACGCCATAAAGGGCGACCCGGCCGGGGCATTCATCGGCACGGAACGCGGGCGCATTTCCATCAACCAGCTCGACAACTACCACCGAATGATCGATAAGGAATACAAGCGGCCAAAGGAAGAATGGTGGCTGGAACTTCGCCCCATCGCCCGGGTGCTGGCGCAATCGGGACCGCAGATGCAGCACGTGACGGATTGACCGTAGCGGACATGGAAAAAGGGACGGTTTACGCCGCCCCCTTTTTTGATCTACGCTACGGTAACGTCGGGATCGAGGTAGACGTCCTGTATGGCCTGCAGAATCT
>CBDUBS010000011.1:0-38009 GCA_965365445.1 uncultured bacterium
GGGTGGGGGGAATCGTTTTCGGATTGGGTTGGGCGCTGCTCGGAGCCTGCCCGGGTCCGTTGTTCGCATTACTCGGCGGTGGGGTGACCGTCATGTTCGCGGCGCTTTTCGGCGCCCTGGCAGGCACCTGGGCCTATGCCGCCCTCCGACCGGTCCTCCCCCATTGACCCTGTTATGATACACGCATTCATCTATAATCGGTCGCCTGAACAAACACAGAGGTAACGCCATGTTATTCCGCCAGATTTTCGACCCAAAACTGGCCCAGTATGCCTATCTGATCGGTTGTCAGAAAACGAAGCAGGGGCTGCTCATCGACCCGGAGCGCGACATCGATCAGTACGTCGAGCTTGCCGAAAGCGAAGGACTCGAGATCGTCGCCGTGGCCGAAACGCACATCCACGCCGATTTCCTCTCGGGGGCGCGGGAGTTTGCCGAACAGTTCGATACGATGCTTTACCTCTCGGATGAAGGGGATGCCGACTGGAAATACGAATGGATCAGGGGCAAGAAGCAGGATGGCTCGGCGTACCGATACGAGTTGCTTAAGCACGGCGACACGTTCATGATCGGCAATATCGAGGTCAAGGCCGTCCATACGCCGGGGCATACGCCGGAGCACATGAGCTTTTTGATCACGGATCGGGGGTCGGGGGCGACGAAGCCCATGGGGATTGCAACGGGCGACTTCGTTTTCGTGGGAGATCTCGGGCGACCGGACTTGCTCGAACAGGCGGCGGGGATGCACGGAGTTCAGGAGCCTTCGGCCAGGCGGTTATACGGGTCGCTGAACCGCTTCACCGCGCTGGATGATTACTTGCAGGTGTGGCCGGCCCACGGCTCCGGCTCGACGTGCGGAAAGGCCCTCGGAGCGGTTCCGCAAACCACGGTCGGGTACGAGAAGCTGTATAACGCCTCGCTGGCGGCCGCCCATAACGGCGAGGATGCTTTCGTGGAGGCCATCCTCTCGGGACAGCCGGAACCCCAGATGTACTTCGCCCGGATGAAGCGGGACAATAAGCTGGGCGCACCTGTGCTGGGCGGCTTGCCCCAGCCCCGGCGGCTGACCCGGCGGGAACTGGCCCAGATGGCTTCGGATGACGACGTGCTGGTCATCGATACGCGCCTGGACCGGTCGGCTTTCATGGCCAAACATGTGCCGGGATCGTTGTATGCGCCGCTGAACAAAGCGTTCAATACGGTGGTGGGGTCGCTGGTAGTCGACGAAACGACGCCCATCGTCCTGATCGTGGAAGAAACGAACGTCGAAGAAGCCGTGCGGGACCTCGTACGCATCGGGTACGACAACGCAGCGGCCTTTGCCGACGCCGCGACGCTGGAGGGGTACTTCGAGAACGGCGGCGACTACGAGTGCATTCAGGAGATTACCTTCGAGGAGGTAGAGGCGCTGCGAACGAAACCGGATACAGCCGTGCTGGATGTCCGGTTTGCATCCGAGTATGAAAGCGGACACGTTCCCGGCGCCGTGAATGCTTCCTACACCCGTTTGCCGGCCTATCTGGAAAGCCGCGTGCCGCAGGGGCAGACCCTGCTGGTCCATTGTGCGAGCGGCGCCCGGTCGGCTTCGGCGGTCGCCTTTCTGGCCCGTAACGGATATAAAGTAAAGTACGTCAGCGACGCCATCGAAAATTACCCGCAGGACCGGATCGAAGCCGGGCGGGAAGCCGTGACGGTGTAATTACCTACTTCGGGGGCGTAGCACGGGTTACGCCCCTTTCTTTTACACATCAGGCTAATCGCTATGATCATCTGGGCATGGATCGGCGCGTTGCTGATCGGATTGAGCCTGGGCCTGCTGGGGTCCGGCGGCTCCATCCTGACCGTTCCGGTTCTCGTTTACCTCGTCGGGGAGCCCGATAAACTCGCCATTGCCGAATCGCTGGGCATCGTGGCGCTCATCAGCCTGTTCGGGGCCATACCGTACGCGCTGAGGAGGAAAGTGGACTGGCGTAACGTGATTTTCTTCGGGCTTCCGGGTATGGCGGGGACCTATCTCGGGGCGTTTCTGTCCCAGTTCATGTCGGGGACGGTTCAACTGATCCTGTTTGCCGCCGTCATGCTGATTGCGGCAGTGATGATGTTCCGCAGGTCGGCTGCGCCGGAGATCGAGGAGCCGGAGCCGGTTGAATCGGCCTACGACGGCGGGGGCGCGGCGACGGCCGTGGCGGTCCGGCCCGCTACAAGGACAGAACACGCCCTCTGGAAAATCGTCCTCGAAGGGTCCCTGGTAGGCATACTTACCGGACTCGTAGGAGTGGGGGGCGGCTTTTTGATCGTGCCGGCGCTCGTTTTGCTCGGCGGTTTATCGATGCATCTGGCCGTTGGAACCAGCCTTTTCATCATCGCTTTCAAAAGCATCAGCGGCTTCGTGAAATACATCGACGTGCTCGCCGACTCCGGGCTTCGTGTCAACTGGGACGTGGTGCTCCTCATTTCGGCCATCGGGATCGCGGGCAGCCTGATCGGCTCCAGATTGAGCGCCCGATTTTCTCAGGAAGCCCTCAAACGCGGATTTGCCGTGTTCCTGGTTGCCATGGGTGTGTTTATCTTGTGGCAGAACGTCGGTAAACTCATCTAATCGGATTCAGCCATGCCCGTTTCCGGAGATTTTCAGCAGGATGTGATCGAAACCAGCCGGCGCAAGCCGGTTCTCGTAGATTTCTGGGCCCCGTGGTGCGGGCCGTGCCGGATGCTGAGCCCCACGCTGGACCGACTTGCGCGGGAAAGCAAGGGGGCGTGGCGGCTGGTCAAGATCAACACCGACCAGCACCCGGACCTGGCGACGCGTTATGAGGTCAGGGGCATCCCGGCCGTCAAGTTATTCGTCAACGGTGCGGTGGCGGCGGAGTTCGTCGGCGCGTTGCCCGAGCACGCCGTCCGGCAGTGGCTCGATGAGCATTTACCCGGGCCTATGCCCTGATCGATTTCATTCACTCGGTTAACTCGTGCAATTGATAGTATGGGCTTTTCATTCTTTTCGTTTGGCAGGGGCGCGGAGGGCGCCGGCGTGAAGCGGCTATCGCCCGCTGCATTCAAGGCGCAGCGCGACCCGGAAGGGGTGCTGATCGACGTGCGTACGGCAGGGGAGTTCAAACAGGGGCACCTGGCCGGCGCTCGACACATCGACATATCCTCGCCGTCATTCAAGCAGCAGATTGCGGGCATGGACAAAAGCGGCACCTACTATCTCTATTGCCGCTCCGGCAACCGGAGCGGCATGGCCGCGGAGATGATGAAGTCGATGGGTTATGAGAACGTCTACAACATCGGCGGCCTGAACGAGCTGGCTCGCGCCGGGATTGAAACGGCCTGAACGAGCGCCGCACCATTCGGACGCTTTTCGTATACTGGAGCAGCAGTTCTCGGGAAACAGCAGGTGACACGGCGTGTCGGTACAAACAGCCATCGCATTTCTTCGGTATCTCCGCGAGCGCGGAGCGCCTTCAGCCACTGCTCTGGGGGCCGAGGAAGCCGTTGAAGTACCTCTGGAACGCCTGTGCGACCTCGGGGCGGAGCAAGGTTTTACGTTCACGGTCGAGGAGTTACGGGAGGCCTTCAAGTTCGACTGGGGCATCCGGCGGGTCGAGGCGGAGCGAGAGGGGCGGATATAGTCTTCCAAAGCGTCGAATAATGCCGCCACGGGCCTGGTCAGCCGGGTCTGGTGGCTATTAGTTCTCCGATGAAGACGGGCAAGTTCCTGTATGGATAGTGATTGCCTTCGCCCAACCGGCCTTTCAGGGATAGAAAAGCGTTCTTGAAACCTACGGATGCGCTCAGATCGTTCGCGATAACGTCTTTGAACCCGACCCGGATCATCAGGTCGGATATCTGTTTCATTCCTCGGGTACGATAGAGATAAATCCGGTCGAATGCGTCGAGATCCCGCTGTTGCAGCGCATTCAACCTGCCTTCGGGCCTGAAAAAATCTTTCACGTACAGGACTCCCCCCGGTCGCAACACACGGAGCACTTCGCGGATAGCCTGGAGAGGGTCATCGCTGTAGCCCATCGACTCGAAGAAAACGGCTCTGTCAAAGGTACCGTCTTCGAAGGGCAGCGTGTGGTAGTCGTGATGGTGAATGCGGATGCGGTCGGACAGCCCCTGCTGGGCGACGCGCTCTCTGGCAATGCGTACCTGAACCTCGGAAATGGTCACGCCGTCCACCTCGACGCCGCTGAAGAGCCGGGCGATGTCGATAGCCGGTTGACCGACGCCACACCCGGCATCGAGCACGCGCATTCCGCCGGTAATGCCTGCTCGCCGGGCCAGCCATCGATTAGATGCTTCGCCCCGCTCTTCCCCGTCGACGTGCAGGAGGCCGGCCTGAAACGTAGGCCCCAGATCGGTGATATAATCCGGTGTGGACCAGTCGTAATACGCCCCTACGCGCTGCCGGTGACGCGCTCCAGACCCGGGCGCGGCGGCGCGTATATCTTCATTGCCGAACGGCAGCACAGGAAGCTCCGGCTTCCACCACTGGTGCTCGAAGCCCATGTATCCTTTGGCGCCGAGCGGGCCGTCGGCCAGCGTGAGCTTGACGTGATGGGGCTTGCAGAGCAACGTGCTCATCCGCTGCTCATTATCGAAGATCGAGGCGGCGATCAGCGGATCGGGCCAGGCCGAGGATTTAGCCGCCGGCAGGATCCGCCGGTCGAACCCAAGCAGCAGATCCCGTCGTGACGGGTCGCAGAGCCCTCGCGCCTGAAGCGCGTCGAGGAGCCGAGTCCATTTTCCCGCCGCCGCATCCCCGTATTCGAGGAAGCATTCGAGCCCCAGGTGCGGGTACACCCGGTCGCCCACGTCGAGGCAATACACCAGCTCGTCCACGTACGGAGCGAGCCAGGCCGCGATGGATTTCAGACGTTCAAAATCTCCGTTCCAGCCAATCCGCCGGAGGTAGGCATGGGCAGCCTCCGCATTGTTCAGCCCACTGACGTTCACCCGAAAGATTCCGGCGTTGCGGGAGAGCATCGCTCCGACGTGAATGACGTAGGCCGGGCTTTCCCGGCAGGCGTCGAACAGGCTCCGTAGAGGGGTTTGCCGGTAGGGGGCTTCCACCCGGTTCAGGGCATATTCGAACACTTCGAAGCGGGCGTCGGGGTTCGACTGATCTCCTTTATCCAGGAAGAAGAACAGGCAGGGTGCGGGCGTCCCTCCGGGGCCGCACGTATCCACTTCGAGGAACAGCGCCTCGACCGGCAGGCGGCCAGGCTGCTCCCACCCATCCGAGAACCGGCGAAGGGATGCCCAGGCGGGATGCGATGAGGCGTTCTCCCGGAGGAATCGGCTCAGGCGGCTCGAATCCCCCGTCGCCCGGTTGAGAACCTGATGCAGGTCGATCGCGGAGGAATGCTCGTGGAGCCCGAACTCGAGGCCGCCTCGAAACACGGGCGGCAGCAGCCGTGCGGAGGCTTTCAGGGCTTCCCGGCTGTCGGCGAAGACGTTCAATCCGGGAAAGGAGCCGAACAGCAGATCTACAACACCGTCGAAGGAGGAAGCGGGCATGAGTACCTCACGAGACGACCGAGTGAGCCATATCTTCTTCGATGAGGCGGCACACCCGGTCCAGCGCATCGAGATGGAATGGACGGATGATCCGTCCGACGCGGACATCCCGAAGCAGGCGGCTCAGGCTTTTCCACTCCCGGATGCGATCTTCCTTTTCGAGAAGGTAATCCACGAAGGTGTTGGCGGCTAGCGCGAGCAGGCCGTTCATCGGGTCAAGTATTTCAAGATGGGGCGAACCGATCTGGACCCAGGGCGTGAGCACGTACACCGCGCTGAGCGGCGCAGGCTCCGAGTGAAAGGCCGCCTCGCGGTCGTCAAGCGATAGAAAGCGCCGATCGAGCTGCTGCCGACCTTCCGCATCGGACCACAGGCGGGGAAGCGCCTCCACATCGCCGAAGAGATGGTTGACGGAGCCTGGGCGGAGCCGGACGCCCGGGTAACCCGACCGGACCTGCACCTCCTGTTCCAGAAAATCCAGTCCGGTTATGTCGTCGGAGAGCAGCGCGTGGCCGCGTCCCAGAAGCGCCGTGGTGGTGGTCGATTTGCCCGAGCTTTTGGGTCCTATGAGGACGACGGCCCGTCCCCCCATAACCAGGGCGCTGCCGTGCAGGCACACCGTACGCCGCAAGCGAAGGATGGCCCCGAATACCGGCCCCAGCAGGTACAGCAACACGTCTTGCAGGGGCGATCCGGCGGACCAGGCCACCGTGACGAGCGATGCCGTCGGATCGAGTTCGAACGCCGCGTATTCGTCTCCGTAGGCCGCGGATATCCGCACGCCACCCCCTGCGGTGCGCCAGACCTGAAAAAACGATCCTTCGTTCGGATCGAGGGGATATACCAGCCGTTCGTTTGCTACGGAGCACCGCTGGGGCTCATCGCCTACGAAATCGATGACCACATCCGGCGGCGCATCGTGCGTCTCCGGGCGAAGCTGGGGAATGGGTTCATTCGAAGCAACCGATAACCCGTAAGCCCGGTAGCGATGCATGGCTGTTTCCCTGGGACGTTCCATGATGACAGGGGAGGCAAAAGGAAAATACGGGAAGCTGCTCCCTTTAAGCCGCGCTACATGCGGTGCAAAAACGACCTATCCAGATCCTCCCGGCATACGGCGCGGCAGGATCTGGATAGAGAAGGGAGCTTGCTCCAACCGGAAACTCAGCTGACACATCCAGCGGGGTTGTACTGATCGCCTTCGGCGGGGTTATCCCCGTTGCCGAAAGTGAGGGTATTCTCCACGTTGAAGGTGTGCAGGCGGGGAGCCTTCCAGGCGCGTTTTTCAGCGGCGCGGTTTGGAAGTTGATTCATGGTTCCTCTCCTTTTCTGGAACGGAAGGGTTGTGAAAGCGATGATACACCCTTCAGGGAATGTCAGGCATCCGCCTCAACGGTCATCGCATACATGGGCGCTTACGGGCGCGTTCCTGGAAATAAAATACCCGCGCTCGTCGGGCCGGGAAAGCCCAAAAAGTACGATAACCAGTGTACTTTTGGCGCATGTTCATAGCGCAATGTGCTGAACGCTAACCCGGAACGTCAATGCGGGATGTGTTTTCGGCGCCGAACCACATTACCGGAACGAACCGACCGTATTCTTCCTCGCCGGTCACTATGGTGGTTCCGGCCCTGAGCCAGGCGTGGGCTTCGTCTATCAGGCGCTCTCCCTGTTCATCGGCCTTGACGCCCAGGTACAGGGTGCAGGGAATGTTTCTCCGATGAAGCATCTCCCGGCCCGCAAGCGCCTTCATCAGGCAGGTGGACGGCCAGGGAAGCCGGTTGCTCGCCTTGCGGAGGGCCCACCGGACGCTCTCGACCGCCGACCGTTGCGCCGGTTCATCCACTTGCGGGGTTTCCGTTTGCACGGCCCCCAACCGACCGGACCACCACCGAAAGGGCGCTGCCCGGACCAACACGTACGCCCGGGCCAGCCTGAGGCAGGCCTCCAGGAAGGCGGCGCGGTCCTCACGGCGACGAAGAATAAACCGTCGCGGCAACCTGAACAGCCACCTAGCCAGCGCTCTCGTTCTCGACGGCAATGAGGTCCTCGGTACGCAGCATATCCAGGAAAGCGTATACGTCGTTCCGGCAGGTATCCGGATCGACCTCGAACTCCTGTTCCAGAACGGCGCAGATTTCCGAGATGGATACGGCCTGCTCCATGAGCTGCCAGATGCGGGTTCCGACTTCCTCGAAGCCGTAGTATTTGCCCCGTTCTATACTGAGCAGCACGGTTTTGCCTTCAATCTCGCTCGCAACCAGTTCCTGATTGCGTCGGACCCGTGCGATTGCCTGCATTTCAGTCGAAAACATGACGCCCATCGATCGGTTTACTGACGAAAGGTTGCCCCGGACGGATCGGCCGACCATTTACCCATTCCTCACGGACGCCTCCCCGGCGCATCTGAGCCTATCTTGCAGCCGACGACGAATATACAACAACCTCCATGCCGCCCGCCGTACGGCTCAATTTACGGCTTCCAGCGCGGAATACCGGCAATATTTGCCGGAGGGGTGGACAAAATGCCCCAATCCCCTTTCAGGCAGAAAGGGAGGACAACGACGGATCGGAAACGCCTCTCAGGCAAAGTTCTTTTTCGATGGCCCGGAGCGCCTCGGCCAGGTCCGTGTGATGACGCGCCGGCTCCGGGGAAAGCCGCATCAGGATGGCGGTGTAATCCCGGGCGGTGTCCAACAGCCTCGACGTGCTAAGAAAAGAAAGGGCCAGCGGGACGTACAGGTTGGTTATGGGCCGCATGATATATTACCGGATGGAAGGTTCAACAAATCTGGCCCAATATCTATCGGTTTCGGGGGCGGACGATCAACCGGAATGAAGCGCGTACTTCCACAATCGGCTTGCCCACCATGCGCCTTCGACCCGCCCGACATGCGCCGCCGGCGGCGCTTCAGACTCCATACCTTCCGAAATCCCTTATAACCCGGGCCATGGTGTGAGGGTGATTGAAATGAACGGCATGGGCCGCATCCGGTATGGTCAGATGATCGCCCTGCGGCAGCATCCCGGCCATCCGGCGGGTCCAAGACGCCGGTGCGAGGGGATCTCGCTCCCCCCGCACGACGAGAGTAGGCGCTTTAATGAAAGGGAGCTTTTCTTCGGGTTTATCTTCCAGCAGCAACCGGAGGGTGCCCCAGGCGCGGCGCGCCCCAAAATCAAAGTAATCCCAGACGGCTATCGGGACGAGGAGCGCCGGCTCCAGCAGCGCATCCTGCAACAATCCGGCGATCACGCTAGAAACCCTGCGCAGACCCGGAGCTACGGTAGGACCGACCAGGACCATCCGTTCGATGCGTTCCGGGTGTTGCACGGCAGCCGCCAGGGCAATCTGGCACCCGAACGAGTTGCCTACCAGGCTTACCCGCTCGATTCCCACGGCGTCGAGAAAGGCCACAAGCACCTCTGCCAGATCCGGGATGCCCAGCACCCGATCGGGATTGCTGCTTCGTCCGGAGCCGGGCAGATCGGGCGCCAGTACGGGAGTATGAGCCGACAACAGGCGGGCGAGCGGGATCATGTACCGACTGGATACGGCAAAACCGTGGAGCAGCACCACCGGCGCCGCACCGGCTCCGGGCAGCCCGGACGTCAGATAGCTCAGGGTATGCTCGCCAACGCCTACGTTCCGACGCTCGAGCTCATTTCCGGCGGCCAGCAAACGGAATAGCGTCCTGTTGTCGCAGGCTTCGGGATTTGCCGGAAGCCGGATTCCGAGACCGTCGGATGGTACGCAGGGGTTAATGTCTGCCACCGCATCGGTTTCCGGCAGGGAGTATTTCCGTTCGCGAACGCCTTTCATCGTTGCTTCGAGACTTCGATTGGATTACCGGCATCGGGTCCGCACGGCTATGCACGGTAGATGCCGCCCCGTCGGACCGTCGCACAACGGCGCCGATACGCCTTGCCTGCGCCATCAGCCCGCCGACGGTCAGAGAGGATGCCATCGGCAGTCCGGCCGTGCGAAGCAAGCGCGCCACCCAGTGGTTGCAATTGTTAAAGAGGTGGTACGTGCCGCGCGCCTCATAGAACCAGCCGTCGCCGTAGAGGGCTCGGGCAACCGGTTGAATGCGTCCTTCATCGAGAAGATACTCGTTAGCCACCATTTCGAGAAGGCTGTCCAGGCCGCTTCGGGTGATACGAAGCCTGATGATTTCGCTCTCCGGGAAATATACATCGGGAGGGTGCGGCAGAGCCGTAACGTGGAGCACGCTCGGTGTGGGCCACAGACCGGCGCGCAGCAAGGCCCACAGTCCGGGAGACGGGTCCGTATAGTAAGCCGCATCGCCCCACCCGACTTCGACATACCTCGCCCCGGCACGTGTTTCTCTGCCGGGCCACCGGAAATCGTTCAGGTCGGACAGGCGCAGAGTCACACCGGCATGCCACCCGTGGCGGACGAGCCACACGTCATGCCCGCTCGTATCCGGGGCGACCCGGCAGCGGCCGACATACGGCGCGGCCGCGAGGCCGCACACCCACAGAAGGCCGATAAAACGGAGAAAAGCTCGAACGGATGCCATCGTGAAAGGGTACTTTATGGCACAGCTCCGGAACGGCGCCATAAAGTACCCGTGGGATACCGGCTCATGATCCCTGTTGAACCGCCGCTACATCCAGCACGATCGTTACTTCTTCGCCCACGACCAGGCCGCCGGTTTCGAGCGCCCGATTCCAGGTGAGGCCGAAATCCTTTCGATTGATTTTACCTTCGGCAGTAAATGCGAGACGATCCTTGCCCTGCGGATCCCGGACCGTTCCGACCAATTCGACATCCAGCACGACAGGCTGCGTAATGCCGCGCATGGTCAGGTCGCCCACGACCTGAAATGTGTTTCCCTGAACGTTTTGCACGCCCTTCGACGTGAAGGTTATCTGGGGATGGGCGCCGGCATCGAAAAAGTCGGCGGAGCGAAGATGGTCGTCCCGCTTCTGGTTATCCGTATCGATGGAAGCGGCCTGAATGACGGCCGACGTATTGAATGTGGACAGGTCCTTCGGATCTACCGAGAGCGAAGCATCGTAGTCGTGGAAGCGGCCGGTAACGGTGGATATTCCCAGATGGCGCACCTTGAAGGCTACCTGAGAGTGGGATTTATCGATGCTGTAGGCGGCCGGCGGTTCCTGTGGCGCCGTTCCGGTGAAGCCGAACAGGATAAAAGCAAGCAGAGGAAGGAGCAAGGCTGTGGTTTTCATGGAGAACCTGATGGGGTATGGATGTATACGTCGAACACGTTGCGGATCATAACAATCTGTTGCAACAGATGATTGTTCCCCTGCCTGCATGGTCTTTCCTATCCCGCAGAGGATGGCGGCAGGTGCGCCGCCGTGGTAGCGCCGATGTTGTCCGCACCCATTCCGGTATCGGCGGCGTACTCATACTTGACGTTTACGGCGGATTCGCCATCCGCATTCGAGTCGATGGCCGTTACTTTATAAACGCGCACGCCCGTTTGCCGTGCGATGTCGGATTGATGAAAGGCATCGACGAGTGAGCGAACGAGGCGGCCCAGCGAGCCGTTTCCGTCGTCCGACGTTTCGGCCTCTTCGAGGTTGATATCAAACTGTACCGAACCTTTTCCCGGACCGTCGTGGCTTCTGAATGCCTGCCTGAGTTGATCTTCGAGTTGGCGCCTGGCTTCCTCGAGCCGGAGGGCAGTGGCTTCTTTGTCTGGCATCTCGTTATCCTCCAATGAGTGGTTGTGAGGAGATTCCATAAGGAGCTAAGGCCCCCAGGTTTCAGAGAAGCGACTGGATGCGGACGGCGTTACTACAATAGGACGGAAAAACGCCCGAAGGCTACTCGGGGCTCGGGGAAGCCGCCTTTGCGGGCAAACCGGATTGTTCCAGAGGAAGGAGGACGGTAAACGTACTGCCCTCCCCCGGCACGCTCGTTGCCGAGATGCTCCCGCTATGCCGTTCCACGATGCGGCGGCAAATAGCCAGGCCGATTCCCGTTCCGGGGTATTCCTGCCGTGAGTGCAGACGCTGGAAGGGAGAAAACAATTTTTCCTCATGTCTGGGGTCAAATCCGATGCCGTTATCCTGCACTTCCAGGCGGCACACGCGCCGAGGCTCCGGAAACCCGGGGAGCGCCCGGGTAAGAATGGAGCCGCGCACCCGAATGACCGGCGGCTCCCCTTCTTTTCTATATTTCAGAGCATTGCCGATGAGGTTTTGAAGCAACTGCTTCATCTGAACCGGGTCCGCCTCGAGGTTGCACAGATCATCGGCTTCCACCCGTCCCTTCGATTCGGTGAGGCTGACCTCGAGGTCTTCGAGCACTTCATGAACGAGATTGTTCAGATCGACGCGGCGGAATGTTTGCGCCTGAGTGGATACCCGTGAAAATGCCAGCAAGTCGATGATGAGCTGCGACATGCGCGCGGCCGCGTCCTCGATGCGTTGGAGGTAGTAGCGGGGTTCATCTTCCAGGCCGCTCGTCTGTTCCGTCTGCAGAAGCTCCGTAAACGCCCTGATTTTCCGAAGCGGTTCCTGGAGATCGTGCGAGGCTACGTAAGCGAATTCCTGCAACTCCCGGTTGCGCTGTTCGAGAAGGGTATTGGCGGCAGCGAGGGCCTGCTGAGCTTTTTCCCGCTCATCGATCTCGCGGCGAAGGTCGGAATTGAGGCGAGCGAGAACCGCCGTCCGGCGTCGGACGCGGTTTTCCAGCGTATCGTTCAGCCGTTGCAGCAGGTGCTGGGATTCCTTGTTTTCATGAATGTCGATAGCAGAGCCGATGTAGCGGCCCGGACTTCCGTTTCCGAGGTGCAAAGGCACGCCGTGATCCAGCACCCACCGGTATATGCCGTCGCTGCGCCGCAAGCGGTATTCCCGGCGAAACGAGGCGCCGGAACGGACGGCGGTTTGAAAAGCCGAGAGACATCCGGGCAGGTCCTCGGAATGCACCCGCGCTCTCCAGCCGAGCCCGGTTTCTTCTTCGGCGCGGCGGCCGGCGAAGCGCAACCAGCCGTTGTTGAAGAAGGAGTAATTCCCTTCCAGATCCGCCATCCAGATCATCACGGGGGCCGCATCGGCCAGGGTTCGGAAGCGCTGTTCGCTTTCGCGCAGGGCCGCTTCGACGTGCCTCCGCTCGTTCACCTCTCTTCCGAGTTCCTCGATTTTTTCGTTGAGTAATATGAAACGGCTCTCTGCTGCCGTTTTGGGCTTCAGGCGCAGGACGACCAGGGCAGGCTCCTCCGGCGACCAGGGTCGAAACACCGCACCCTCCAGCCGGATCGGCGTCGGGGGCTCGCCCGGCAAAGAAAAGGAGAGCAAACCAGGGATCATCTGTGCGCTTCGGGAGCAGTTCAGCAAATAGCGCTCGACCGTTTCGCCCGGATCGATGACCCTGTCGGCGAGGCGCACCCCATCCGGTCCGAGACGCAGGAGCCGGCGTGCGGACTCGTTGCTGCCCAGTATGGCCCCCTCGGTGGTAACGAGCAGCAAGGGTTCCGGCAGCAACCGGGCTAACGAATGGAAGTGATCGGGCGTCACAGGGCCTCGGCAGTCCTGAAATACTCGCGTCCGTATGCTTGCCGTGCCTCGGGCGTCGATTGAAGGTACACAACTACCCGACATCCCGGATCGCCGGCGGCGATGGTTTCCTGAAGCTCGACCTTGGCATAGCCGAGGTTCTGCGCTGCGATCGAACCGAACACATTGGAGGTCATCATGCACATCGAGGGCCGGCCGATAACCTTTTCGGCAAAGGGACACGCCCGGTTGCCGAGCACGATTCGCTCCTCATCCTGTTCGATGATGTAGAAATCGCCCTGAATGCGCCGCTTCAGGTTCACCATGACCTCGGCTACCTGGCCCCGGTCGAGCCGTTCCAGACCGAGCGCAGCCCGATAGCCGCGATCAATCCGATCGCCCATATGCCGCCCGACCACACTGATGAAGCCTGATGCTTCCTCCATGCCCACTACATCCTGGAGGCAGCCGGCCAGTTCACGAATCAGCGTTCGGAGGAATACGTCCCTATCCGGAGGCACTTCGACCTCCGGGATGGCTTTCACCACAGCATCCGATTCTTCCTTCTTCCCTGCTTCCATAAGGTGGTCCTGATCGTTAACGAACAACGGGAGAAATATCCGCCAATTTCGCACCGACATTTGTCGTTTCCGGCGCAACCGTCGTAACGATTCCGTCCCGGGTGCAGCAGGTCATTGGGCGGAGGCGTTCGGCCCGCTTCGTTCCTCCAGAAAGGTCAGCCATGGTTTCGGCGGAACCGCGCTCGAGGTTGGAATGATGGCCAGAATAAGCAACAGAAGCGCCACCACAATGTAGTTCTGGTATGCGCCGGGCGGGGGCGGGGGCCAGTTCAGCGCCAGGGCGATGGTATAGAGATATGCGCTCGTGACCAGGTTGAGCAAACGAATCTTCCCCAGACGGGACCAGCAGCCGAGCAGAGATATGGTGATGACCACCCCACCGACGGCCAGGTCATTGATCCACAGGAAGGTATCGGCCGCCGGGTGGCGAAACACGAACGGGCTGACGAGCAGCCAGCAGCCCAGCATCACCTCGATGATTCGAGCCCACATGAGGGTTACCTTTTACCGTACGTTGCTTTCCGCTGCGCTACCATGGCTTCTCCGACTTCGTAGGCCACCTGAGACGGGCGGCCCCAGAACGCTTTCCAGAAGCTGCGTCGGTCACCCTGCTTCCAGACCCGTTTCAGGTAAACGAGAGACGACCAGACCTCATCGTAGGCCAGGGCCACGAGCACGAGCGAAATGACGGCCGTGACGAGACAGAGGAAGCACCACGACCCGACTACGGCGGCCTGCATGAATACCAGAATCGCACTGACGATTCCGAGCGGGATGACGTCGATTCCAAACAGGACGACCATCCAGGGGCGGAATTGCCACCGCCGCGTCGAGCCGGCCAGAGCGAACAGGATATCCCCGAGGTAGGCGAGCGCCCCGAGGACGGCATCGGGAATGCCTACCCAGGTTTCTATGCGGGATGAGACATCCGAATCCAGCACCCTGACGGTTTGCTCACCGAATAGAGGGTCCCACACCGTTCCGATGAGTTTCCACTGGTAGAGGCCCATATATACAGATATCAGAAAGGCTACGGCAGCGATAAGCGCTATTTTGATACGCTGGCTCCACCTGGACGGGTCGTATTCCCAGGGTTCGGGAGCCGCCTCGAGATCGGTAAGGGAGGAAACGCCGTATTCGGCCATATACTCGGGAGGAAGCGTACGGGTGAGTGGCGAACCGCACAGAAGATACGAGCCCTGCGGGGTGCGTGTATCTCCCGAGATGTAAGCGATTGGAAACGCCTTGACCGGCACCGGTCATTCCGCATGGCGGAACAGCGCGTTTGCGCAAGATGCGGGAGGCCATTCAGTAGGCGGCCCCTCGCCCCGTCAACCGGGTAAAGGCCCGTCCATCCACGCACAGATTATCCAGGTTGTACTGAAACGGGAGATCGAGCCGCCAGAGCGACCGATTGAGGCTGCGGGCCGTCTGGGGAGCGAACAGCAGGCAGGGCACGGCGTTCGCGACGGTGGCAAAACCGCTTCCAAAGCATAAATCCCGTAGCTCTTCCGAGAAGTGGCGTTGCATTCCGTACGGATAGGCAAAGTGGCGCACCTCGGCCCCAGTGATATCCTCCAGAATTTCTTTTGAGCGGAGAATCTCGGATCGGGCCTGCGGGAAAGGCAGGCGCATGAGATTGGGATGGGAGTGGGTATGGGCCGCAATGACGTGGCCGGCCCTGTGCATCTGAGCCACCTCGTCGCGGCTCAGGGTACGCTGCTCGCCGTCGTGCCGGATGCGTCGAAAGTAGGCTTCGATCTCGCTCCGGGAGGCTACATCCCGAAAGCAGCATGTATTGAGGTAGAACGTCGCCCTTACCCCTTCTTCCTCCAGTATGTACAGCGCGTCGTAGAGGGAGGCGAAACTGTCGTCGAAGCTGAGAAATGCCGCTTTCTCCGTGGAAGGCTGAAGGAATGTGTCCGCATCGACGAAGGGGTATCCTCGCGAGATGAAATACCGAATGACTTCCCGCAAGGGCTCCCGATACGCAACTTCCACATTGTGGCCGTACAGGGCTACCCTGGGCGGCATCTCTCGGGAGAGAAACGCCCTGTGGAGTGCTCGTATTTGTTTATGAAGCCAGATTTTCACGTCATTGCGAACGCCGGGGTCTGCCTCCTCCAAACGAATGGTACCGGCTCAACGAACGATGTAGGAAATGAGCAGGGCAATCGAGGTTGCCGTAGAAGCCACACTGAGTATTTGATTCCAGCCGAATCGACGTTTCACCTTTACCTCGACCTCCAGCACGTCCCCTTCTTGCAGTTCGGGCTGGCCGCCCGTTCGGGTAAGCACCTCACCGAGGGGGGCCTCGTAGATCACCCGGCGTTCCGAACCGGATTCGCGGAGCAGTTTTACGTTTACCTCCCGCCGCTCCTCGGAGGTAGTCAAAAGGGATGAGGCGTTGTCGCTGAGCACGACCAGCTCCTCGATGGAAGTGCCGAGCGCTACCTGATAGATACCGGATTTGGCCCCGACGACAAATACCTGAATGGGGACATCGCCCGGTTTGGTCCAGGTGTAGTAGGGCAGTCCGGCTGAAATGGTCTGGTTCTGATACGGAAATACCTGTGCCACGGCAGGATCGGGCGTCACTATGGACACCGTGAGGGCCACCAGGAGAAGCAAGGGTAAGCGCATGGAGATCGAATGCATCGGCAGATGAATATCCCGACCCGAACCTTCCGCAACGGCAGTCACTGATTGATGTTACCGGCCGGAGAAGATGTGATCAGGGGGTTCAAACATTTCAGGGGCGCGGACGCCTTGACGGCCGTCGTGACCAGTCATCGCAGCGCCCGAAGGTATCAAAAAAACGTCGTTCGATTCACGTCCGGCCGGATTCAGGCGGGCTATGCCTGCTCACCGGCCTCTTTCATCGAGGTGGTATAATATCCTTTCCTGGAATACTGGGAATATACCGAATAGTCGCCATAGCGATACGTATAGCCATAGGCCATTGAAACATCGAATCCGTTGAAAACAATACCGACGTTGTTCGCACCGACCGATGCGAGGGTATCGACGGCGTAACGTAGTTCCGCCTCACGGGTTTTACCGGCGCGGGTAACCAGTACGGTGGCATCCGCGAGCGACGACAAGACGGCGGCATCCGTCGTAGCACGCACCGGCGGCGTGTCGATCAGGATGATGTCGTATTCGGCGCGGGCATGGGAAATCAGCTCGTGCATACGCGAAGAGACGAGCAGTTCCGAGGAATGTACGCTGAACCCGCCCGCTGTAATGATGTGCAGGTTCTCAATGTCGGTCCGGGAAACAATGGTGCTTCGATCGTGATTGCCCAGGAGGTGCCCGACGAGTCCGGGTTCCAGGGCCACCCCGAACAGGGTATGTACGCGGGGACGGCGCAGGTCCGCGTCGATGAGCAGGGTACGCAGCCCTGCCTGCGCCATCACGACGGCCAGGTTGGAGGCGGTAACCGACTTGCCCTCGCCCATGCTGGCGCTCGTGATTATCAGGACCTGGTCCCGTTCGGAGAGCGGGCTGCCGAAGTGGATTGCCGCCCGAAGTTGCCGGTACCCTTCCGCCACGGCCGAAACGGGTTGCAACTGTGCCACCAAGCTGGTTGACACCTGTTTGCCGTTGTGTTCGATCCGGGGTTTGTTTTTGTATTCGTGCCGGATGAGGGGCATCATATTCGGCACGGTACCGATGACGCGGTACCCACTATCCCGAAGCTGTTCCGCCTTGAACAATCGGTTGTCCAGGCGGTCGCGGATGAGGGCCAGACCCATAGCCAGGAAGAACCCGCCGAAAATGGCCAGAAGGATGAATTGATACCGGCCCCATGCGGAAAGAAACAGAGGTGCATAGGCTTCGCGGATCACGCTGGCGCGGCCGACGCCCCCCCCGATTTCGCCGGAAACGCGCACCTGTACCGCCTGCTCCAGAAAGAACTGGTACATTTGCTCGGAGTAGGAACGAGCGCGTTCCAACTGGGCCAGTTCCGCCGAGCGAGACGGGATTCCGGCCATTTTGCCCTGCAATTCGGAGACCCTCCGCTCGGCCATGCGAAGCTGCATTTCGGCGGAGCGTTTTTCTGATTCCGCCTCATCGATATCCTGCCGGAGCGCGGCGGCATACCGCAGGGCCTCCTCGCCGCCGGGGGCGCCGTTATTACGGAGCGTTTCGACGCGTTCCTGATAGATTTGCTCGATCTGCTGCTGGATGGTTTGAATTTCGGCATCCAGCTGGTTCAGCTTGGCTTCTACGGCCGGTTCGCGTGAAGGGCCCGGATAGGTTTTGATCGTTTCCTCTTTTTCCCGGGTGACACCCTGCAACCTGAGCCGGAGGTCATCGAGCCGCTTCGTCGGATCGCTGCTAACGAGTTGCACGAGCTGGGGGTTCAGATCGGCCGATTTTTGCCGCAGGGACTGCAACCGATTGTCGTACATCTGTAATTCCACGGTGAGGCGGTCGCGTTCCGCTTCCGCCACCGCCAACTGGGAGGCCAGCTGGCTCGCCCCCAGATCCAACCCGCCGGGGCTACCCACGGACTGGGACGCGCCCATACGCCCTTCAATGGCCATCAGCTCCTGCCGGTGCTTTTCGGCCTGTTCTTCGAGGTAATCGCGGGACTGATTCAAACCGGTGCGGTTCGTTTCCCGCTTCAGCTGCACGTACTGGAGGGCGTACAGGTTAGCCAGATTGGCGGCTTCCTGCGCATCCGGACTGGACGCCGTTATCCGGATGACGTCCGATGCCGCCCGTTCTTTGGTGAACGTCACGTAGGCCCGGAGGCGCTGGGCCAGTGAGGCCGCCTCGAGTGGTTTACCGCCCTTTCCGCACAGCAGGGTATTGCCTGCATCCATCCCTTCACACGAGATGCCGGCCTGTGTAATTTGCTCGGAGACGCGCTGCGGCAACGTGGAGGAGACCTGAAGGAAAAAGACCTCATCATCCAGAATTTGCTGCGGGGGCCGGTTGACTTCATTCAGCCGGATGCCCTGCGGCGAAAAGGCCGTCGAGTTGAGATCGACACGGACGAGGCTGCTGGCCTGATAAAGCTGATCGGGCATGAGGTAAAACACATACAGCGACACAGCGCCCACAACCAGCGTAAAAATGGACAGGATGAGCCATTTGCGCCGGACGATTACGTCCAGCAGCATTTCGAACTGTTCTTTCAGCGAATGCTGCTGAGGATACGCCCTGCCGTTCGGCGTTGACGGATACGGCTCGCCGGTCGGGTAGCCGGAGGCGAGTTCACGTGGAGAAAACGCCATGACCTCTTTATGGTTGAGCGGGTTGGTATACATATTCCTTTAGAGAAGTACGACGAACGAGCGTCGGTCGGGCTCGACCTAATTGAAAAATAGTCAACCGCCCATAAAACAAATCATCCTTCCGGCGCGCAGGAATAAGCGATATGCCACCCTGTATATGCGCCTTTGGCGTATCCGTTAGCAAAGGGGAAGCGATGCGCCGCTCCGGTAGGGATCAGGGGTTCTCCTCGCCAATACAGCCCTGTCCTACCGCTCGTTTTCGGAGCCGGTGAGCATAAAGCCGGCTACATCAGCCTGTTCAAAGGTGGTTTACGTATTCAGTTCCTTACAACCGGTTGCCGCACATAACCGTATCCGTTCGTTCACGTTCACTGGTTTCCGAGCCGGTTTCGGAGGCGCTGCCTGACGCTCGTTCTGCGAAATCAGGCCGGGTATGTTCATGGGGATGTCTCGACCGGTAGCATTCGACGCGAGGCCATGTTTCCCTTGAATGGCGACAGAAAGGGGGTTGTAATATTTCGGAGGATCGAGAAGGCCGAGTAGCGCAGTCCATAAATCACACTGTCCTGGATCATGAGGTTGTACACCACACGGTCGAGGAAGGGAGCCGTCCCGAGCTGCATTTGCAGGGGAAGCCGATCTGCCAGGCGCTCCGCGATTTTCTCCAGCCCTCTGGCCTCCCGAATGGAAGCCAGCACGGGCTCGGGTACCGGCGCCCCCAGCAAATGATGAGCAAAATACAGACCCAGGTTGACGATCCGCTCTCCGGCTACCGAGCGCGTACGAGCGAGAATCACTTGCCAGTCCAGTTCCGGATGCGAGCGCACCAGTTCGGCTACATCGCAGTGCAGCTTGAGTACTTCCCAACGGTCCTTTGCCCCCTGGAAGCACAGGGCAATGAGCATATCCTCCGGCGAGAGACTACGCAGACGCGCACCGGCCACATCGACCTCGATGGAGCGGGCCAGAAGGTGATCGAAATCGATGGAATAGGAATAGAAGGGGGGCAACAGGCGCGTGTGCAAGTCGAGGCCGAATACGTTACCCCGCTCGAAGGCGTACTGGCTTTCCAGATACAGCGCAATCTGTTTGGCCATTCCTTCGCGCTTGATCATATGCCCGGCCGGTTGGTACCCACCGGCAAGCAACACCTCCTGCGCTTCTTCGAACTTGTGTTCCGGGATGAGTACGTCCAGATCGCGGTAATGCCGCAAGTTGTAATTGCCGTAGGCGATCTGGGAGAGCACCGGACCCTTCAGGTTGAGGGCTGGAATCCCGCGCCGGTCGAGCACCTTTATGATGCGTTCGTGTTCCTTTATGAGGAACACGTTGTGTATGGAGGCGCTTTGCAGCCACTGGCGCTGCAACGACGTGAACGCCGGCGGAAGACGGTCCGAGAAGAACGTCTTTAAGGTCTGAAAAACGAGCGGGTGTACCCGGTGGAACGTAGCTTGCAACTCGACCAGGCGCCAGTCCTGGCCCTCGTCCAGAGCGTGCGATATGGCATCGATGCCGGCATCGTCCGGCTCGTAGGACCGAGCACACAAACGCACGAATTCGAAAGCCTTGCGATGCTTTTTGATTTCCTGTTCAGTCATTTGACGGCATCCGAACGATACGTTTTATAGCTCCACTATACCCTTATTACGACAAAAACAATTCAAACGCTTTATTCTTCTCTGGTATCGGCGAAAGTAAGGACTGCCATAACCGGACGATGATCCGAGAACGAAGTATTCGTCGGATACGCTTCGAGGACCTTCCAGTGAGCGCTGACCAGAATGTAATCGATGCGCACCATGGGCCTGCGCGCCGGATAGGTCGCTCCCCAACCCTTTCCTGCCATCCGAAAGGCGTCAGCGGTTTCCCGTGTGAGGAAACGGTATATCCAATGATCCGGACTACTGTTCAGGTCCCCGCATAGGATATAAGGCAGCGGCTCTAAATATAAAAGGTCTTTCAGCGTTTCGGCTTCCCGGGCGCGCAAGACAAAACTTTTTCCATATTTTTGTACATGGCGATACCACCACCCCGGGTTGAGCACCGTCCGAAGGCCCTGTCTCCAGGGCCGTTCGCCCTCGAACGACACCAGATGCACGTTATAGACCGCTATGGAACGCCCCTGCCAGGGTATAACGGCTCTTGCCAGGGTAAGATCGTGCCCTTCCACGACGGGGCGGACGAGAATCTGATGCTTTTCGAATCCGATGCGGCTGAGGATGGGCAAATCGGAGCCCCCTTCGTGAGGAACATCCGGAGCACGAGCCGCTAATAGCCCGGAACCCGGCAGGCCTACCAACACAGACGCTTCGTGGGGCCGGGGACGGCCGTCCTGGAACGGGAGCCACGTTTCCTGCAGCCCGGCAAGGTGAGGACGCTCGCGCCGGACGAGCTCTATCATCGGATCGGTTTCGCTCGCCGCCTTCGGGTATACATTCCGGGTGTTGAAGGACATCACGCGCAACGAATCGACGGTAAGAACTTCCTTCCCGTAGCTGAGCGAGTATGGGAAATACCTGAAACCGGCCAGTCCGATCAGGAGGAGATGCAGCACGCCCAGCCCTCGATGACCCGACAAGAACGGAACGGGAGCCAGAACGACTACGGCAAGGCTCAGCACCGGCAGCCCTACCGCAAGCAACTGGAGCCACCATACATACCGGGGATGGACATACCGAGCCATATACGCGCCGATGAAGAGAAGCACTACCGTGCCATCTATAACGTACAGCAGGAAACGTAAGAGCTTCATAAATGCCGGGGCCGTAACGTCAGGCGGGGTCAGGTTCGGGCGCGGGGCCACCCCCAGGTAAAAAAGTGCAGGCGGCGCCCATTCGGAAGTCGGCCAGGTGGATTCCGCATGACGTTTTCGAGGTGAGCCAGGCAGATTTCCGGAAAGGCGGACGCGCCCAGCGGCTCGAAGTGAGCCCGCTGCATCAACCGTACGCTCCAGTACAGGTTGCCTTCGAGAAGAACCGGACCGGCCGGCGTCAGCGCGACGTCCCACCCCAGGAAGGGCACATCTTCAAAAAGCAGATGGGCCCGGCATACCCACTGTACCGCCTCCTGCCAGTCGGGCAGGCGACGTCCGGTGATGGGCGCTCCGGAATCGGGATGGGTTTCGAAAACGGTTGGATCCAGAGCAAGGCGGACGGCAGATCCAAGTTCGCCAGTGCCTATGTCGATAGGGCTGATGAGGCCGCCCCCCTCCGAAAAATCCGTCATCATACTTCCAGTAGGCATCTTGAATACTGCGCGGAGAGGAGTGACGTCGCCGCGGAGGGAGCGGCCCGTTACGATTCGCGCCGCGGGCAGGGCATTACCGGACAGATCCCGCACGTCGGAATGTGGGAAAAGGCGCGGCTGAATGAGGTAATCGGCCCCGGCGGAAAGCAGCCCGACGTGCTCCAGGAACGCTTCGGGGGTCAGGATAAAACCCAGGGGGCCTATCAGCGAGCCCGAATCAGTCGCCACCCATCGGGAAGCGCCATGCCCTTTCGACCCGAAGCGCGGTTTTACGAACAGGTCTGCCGAGGGCAAACCGGCGTAGGGTTCAACGAACCGGACGCGCCCCTGCCGGGCCTCCGCGATGAGCGGTACGACCGGGAGACCGGCCTGAGCACACGTTTCGGCAAAACGTTTCTTGTCGTGTATCCGTTCGTCCTCTCGGTAGCGATTGATGAAGGAAAAGAGGTGGATGACCTCGTATTCGTGGAGGTAACGTTCCACTTCCGCACGGCGATTCCGGGAGTAAAACGCATAGAGGTAGTAGTCCATCGGAGGAACGGAGTAGCGAAGGGCGAGGCCGAGTTGTTGGACCGCCTGCCTGAAGGGCCCTTTACCTGCCGCCGCCTCAAAGCGGCGGCCGTGGGCTCTGGAATAGAGGTACACGAGATACAGCGCCCGAAACGGCCAGGATACGAGGGCCGCCGCCAGCAAAAATCGGCGCCCCCATGCCGGATAGTAAGGCCAGGCTACCTGGGCGCCGGCCAGATGCACCCGGTGCATCGGCGTACGGCGAAACAGGGCTTCCCATTGCAAAGCAAACGGGCTGTTGTGCTCCCGCAGGTATGCACGAGCCAGGCGTCGGACCGCCGCGAACCCGCTCCGCACCCTGCTCTGCATCGCCTTGCGATTCAGCATAGCGGGTACGTCGGGCCAGAGGTGACACGGCGCTCCTTCATGGCAGGCGGCAGGATACGAGCCGGTTGAAGCATGGGTTCAGGCGACCACCCGTAACGGGTCTTGGGCGTGGGACTCAACCTGCGAGGCCCATGAAGACGCATACAGACCGCCCTGGCGAAGCAACTCTTCATGCGAGCCGGATTCAAGAATGCGCCCGTTGTCCATTACGTAGATCACATCGGCCCGCATGGCGGTCGTGAAACGGTGAGTTATAAGGACCACCGTGTTATTTACCCGCTCATGATGGCGGCAGAAGCGGTCCAGCCATTCTATTTCGGCCCATGAGTCCATGAAACTCGTCGGTTCGTCGAAAATGACGACCGGCGCCTTGCGATACATAGCCCGCGCCAGCGCCACCCTTTGTTTCTGCCCGCCGCTCAGTTCGGCTCCGTTTTCGAACAGTTTACTGAGCAGGGTATCGTATCCGTGTGGCAGCCGGGTGATGAACTCGTGCGCTCCCGCCTCCTTGCCGGCGGCTTCGACTTCTTCCCTGTTTACCTCGCCCCGGTAGTCACCGTAGGCGATGTTTTCGGCGGCGGAAGCGACGTAACGGGTAGGATGCTGAAACAGCACGGAAAGCATCCGGCGAAGTCGCAGCAGGGGCAACTCGCGTATATCGACGCCGTCGATTTTGATGGATCCCTCGCGGGGCTCGTAAAAGCGGCACAGGAGTTTCAGGAGGGTGCTCTTACCGGCCCCGTTGGGACCGACGATAGCCACCATCTTGCCTCTGGGGATCACAAGGCTAAAATGATCGAGAGCGAGCAGATCGCTGCCGGGGTAGCAGAAGCTGATATCCTCCAGTTCGATGGCTCGTTCGATCCCGAGGGGCTCCGAATCGTCGTCATCGGAGGCGAGGTCCTCCCGTTCTTCATCCAGGAAACTGAACAGATGCTCCAGGAACAGGGTGTCGGCGTACAACTGACCGACGTTGCCCATGAGGGAACGCATGATGCTCTGGCCCTGATTGAAGGCCTGATAAAAGAGCGCCAGGTCGCCGAGTTGCGCCAGGCCGCGCACCGCCCGTAATACCATCCATCCGATGATGGCGGCCATGATCAGCAATCCGAGGAAGGTGGCTCCTGCCTGGGCCAAGGATTGGCGGCGAAGCAGGTCCAGCCGACTCGACCGCAGCCGCGCCCGTACGGTTTGATAGTTGGCATGGAACACCTTGTTGAGGTTCAACAGGCGCAGTTCCTGAGCAGGCTCGTTGTAGGTCTGGTACAGATCGTAGTAGTCCGCCCACCGCCGATCGGCCGTGGTAGCTTTCCACCATCGGTGGTGTAACTGGTGATGGCGCAGCAGGATAGCCAGCGCAGGCAGCGTACTGAGCACGAGCAAGACAGGCAGCCAGATGCTGTAGGCCAGGAGCAGTATGGCCACCCCGATTAGCGTGATCAGATTGGTCAGGATGCCGCCGATATTCTGGAGGAGGGAGAGCGAACTCTGTCCTGCCTGGGAGTTGGCGCGTTGCATCCCGTCGATCCGGTCGGGGGATTCGTAGAACGTCAACACGACCGAGCCGCCCTGTTCATGGATGAGCCCCTTTACGTGATCCTGGATGAGCTCCGCCATAGCGGTGCGGATCCAGGTGGCCAACAGGTCGAACACCTGCATGAGTACCATGATGATCCCCATGAGGGCGGCAGGAATGATTACCGGCTCGAGGCTTTGCCAGTTCAATCCCGCCCCGACGGCTTCCGCAAGCCCGTTGACCAGATGTTTGGTGAGATAAACGATGCCCACGGGCAACACGCCGCGCAACACGGCCAGCAGAAGCCATCCGGCCGCCCAGATCCCGGCAGACTCCCATACCAGTACGAGCGCTTTTTTACCTGCTGTAAAGCGCCGCATCAGGAAGTCGATATCCAGATCGAAGCGAGTCAATAAGATTTTTTGAACAGGCATTTCGGAAACGGTTTCCGCAGGAAAACCGCCGCTATGGACCGGGAGGCTGCCTCGGCACTGGCGCGTTCCCGATCAGGAGAGAAAACGGCCGGTACGGTGAGCCGGCGAGCGCGCTGGTGTGGGTTCAGTGGCCGAGGGAGTGCACTACGTCTTTTTCGATGGCATCGACGAACTCGGAGAGCCGGGTCAAAACCCGTGCACGACTCAGCCGGCGCATGGGCACCTGACGAACGATCTGTGTGCATTGTTCGAGATGACCGGCGCTCACCCCGGCCCTCCCTAGGAAACGCATTGCATACGTATGCCCGACGAGTTCGATGAGCGCCTTCTGCGGGGGTAGGACTTCGATGGCAACCTCAGAAGTGGTATCGTCGGTATAGTCCAGAACGTAAATGCAATGCAGGGGCAGGAAGTCGTCCGTGGTATTGTTTTCCGACCGATGGAGCCGTTTGGTCCAACTGCTGTGGAGTTCGGGGAGTTCTTCCGGGTCGGTTCCGAGAGAGGCCGAAACGGCATCCGGCCAGAGCTTTACCGAGGCAATGCCGCGCCGGGCGCGGACGCCGCCGGGAGGCGCCTCTACATCCAGGGCGAGTATGTCGTCGGTAAGGAGGGGGTACCCCCGCTGGTTCAGGGCGGCGGCCGTAGTGGATTTTCCCGCTCCCTTATATCCGAGGAAGGCTACGGTTCGACCTTCCACGCTGACGGCGCTGGCGTGGAGGGCGCACCAGCCGCGCTGATGCAGCAATATCCCCATGGCTACACCCTGGATGGCGATAGCCAGGAGTTCTTCATCCACACCGGGCGCGGGTTCGGCAACCATTCGGTTCCCGTTGCTGATTCGGATGGCGCCGACGAAACTCCAGTAGACGACCACTTCCGTAGAGGAACCCGATACGAACGGTTCCTTTTCCAGGGGTTCGGGGACATCAACGGAAACACGCCCGTAGGCGACGGTCACATCGGCAGCCGATTCAACGGGCTCTAGTTCCCGTAGAGGGATCTCGGAATGAATGCCAAGCCCAAAGGCTCTGTACTGATACATGTACCTTATCCTTCGGTCGGCTCTGCACCGGATGTATGGAACAGCGGCCGTTACTCCAGCAGTACCCTGCCCGAGCCTCTCCAGCGGACGAACCGCCGGCAGCAGGCTGGAGGGTGTTCCCGCTTCAAGCCGTCAGCAGAGCCGTATGATGATGGGGTGTAAAAATGATCCCCGAGAGGGGCGGGATGCATGGCCGGGGCCAACCCGGTCATACGGGAAAGAAAGACCACGGCCGATAAACAAACAACACCCCGCTGCCGACTTGCGCCGACAACGGGGTGTTGTTTCGATCATTCAGCTGGACTTAGCTGAGCGGCTTGCAAGCCGTGCCCGGCGATCCACCAGGGGTGTCAGCGAGAGGAAAACCGCAGTTAGCGGTGATTTCGCTCACAGAGCCATGGACCACGAGACGAGGAGCATCGTACTTTTTCATAGAGTTCCCTCCGTTTGTTGAATGAACCTGTCTACCGACTCCGGCAGATCAGGGTGTTTCCTGAAGAATCTTCTCCGTCGACTGCTTTCGATCGCCGCGCAAAGAAGAGTTGTTTTTGTCAAGCCAAAGTGCCGTTGTTACAAAACGCCATACATAATCTGCGTTTCCCTTACTAACCGTGCCGTATCCCTCCTGAGAGTGAATATTTTTTAAGGCAACTTCCGAGGCATAATGATAAACATTGCCGGTGTTCGAAAGCGCAACGTTCTTCATACGTTCTTGTTCGTCACGTTCCAGGCTGTGTATTACGCCGGGTGTCATATCCGTTTTTCCCGGCCGCCAGCGAATCGCCTCGGGCAGAATACCTTCCATGGCCCGTCGGAGTATGGCACGCTCCCACCCCCCCGCTAGTTTCTGTGCCGGAGGTAACGCTAATGCAAATTTCATTAACCGAACATCCATGAACGGCAAACGAAGTTCGATCTGATGAGCCGCACCGAGCGCCGTAAGGAACCGGATGCCGGCCGCAAACGAAACCGATGTCAGTTTCCTGAAGTGCGCCTCGCGTTCGGTAAGAGGGAGGGGTTCCGGGGGGGCAAAATGCTCCCGCACCCGATCGATGAATTCCGGGTTGAACAGCGGATATGGCGTCTGCTGCGGAGCCGCTTTTTTACCGTTGAACTGATCCCGGATGGCCCGGGCCCAGTCCATTCGGGCGAGGGTCGGGTTGACGAGGCAGCCCCGGATCCACGTCCAGGCAGCGGGGCGCCACGGCAAGCCGCGCATGTCGGAATACTGTTTTACTTCGGACAGCAGCTTGATCCACCGGCCGGCATGGGCCAGCTCGAACCAGTATCCGGTTCCGTGCGATACCGTCGAATCCCCATCGAACCCGTCCAACACGACGCGAGCGCCCCGGCGGCTTGCCTCTTCGTAGAGGCGCCACGGTATCCTTGCGTTTCCTCCTTCGACGGGCTGATCGGCGTGCCACTGGATCTGATCGGCTGCATCGAGCACGCCGACCTTGTCGGCGAAAAAGTAATGGCGATCCAGGCCGTATTTATCTAACACCGTTTCAATATACGGACGCTCGTCAATAGAGGTGACCGACTCGTAAACGGCCGACAGCGTAAACAGCGGGTTGTCCGATACGTTTCCCCGGGCCTGGAGCGTCGCGGCCATGCTGGTGATCGACGAAGAATCGAGACCTCCGCTCAGCATAGCGCCAATCGGATAGGCGCTTCGCATACGGCAGGCGACGGCTTCAGCGAACAACTCGCGGAATGCTTCCGCGTATTCTTCGTCGGACGACAGCAGGATCTCCTGATCGGGCTGAAGGGCCCAGTAGCGCTGTGAAAGCAAGCCGCCCGACCCTACCTTCAATAGCCGGCCGCCCGGCAGGCACTTGATGTCTTTATAGAATGTACGTTCCGGGTCGCGCCTTACCGGCAGCATCAGGTGCTCGGCAATGTGCAAATCGTCGGGTTCGGAGGAGATGCCTTCCAGGGCGAGCAAAGCTTTGGGTTCAGAGGCGAAGGCAAACAGCTTTCCGGGTACATAATGATAATACAGCTGTTTGACGCCTACCTGGTCGCAGGCGCAGAACAGGGTGCGTCCGGCTTTATCCCAGACCGCAAAGGCAAAATCGCCGAGCAGTTTCTCGACCCCGGCCGGACCCCACTTCTCGAACGCAGCAAGGATGAGTCGGCTATCGGTTACAGCGTCGCCCGACGCATCCTGCAATCCGAGCAGGCGAATCAACTCCTCCCGGTTATCGATGCGGGCATCGGCGACCAGAATGAGGTTGGATGACTCGCCGACGAGCGGCTGCCTTTCATGGAGAGATTCCGGCGTAGTATGCAACAGCCGATGGCCGAACCCGGCCGAATCTTCCTGCCAGGTTGCTTCGGCGTCGGAGCCCCGATGAGCGAGCACATCCATCATCCGGGCCAGATCGGCCGGATCGACAGGGCGTCCGCTCAGATGGATGATTCCGACTATGCCGCTCATGTAATCGTGATTAAACCGGGTTCTACAGTGTTTCGACTATTTACGCCGTTGTTTCCGTAACGATACGAATCAAGCGGTTTCCTTCGAGGTCCTCCAGAAACCGAATAACATCCGGCGACAGCTGCTCCCGCGTAACATCGTACTGCTGCAAAATGACTTCAATGACTTCGCTGACCAGGATGGGTTGCGGGATCAACTCGAGTATTATGGCTCCGAGTTCATTGAGTCCGTAATACTTTCCTGCAGAAACATCGAGTAAGACCATCTCCCCTCCCAGATCCGCCACCGACAGGTTCTCACCGATGACGACAACCGATTTCTCCGTAATGACACTCATGGGCACTTCGTTCTCTTGAAGAATGGATGACAGGCGGGCTACAGGCCCTGGGATCACCAAAATAGATTGCTTTTCCTCAACAAGAACGCCCTCTTTGCTTAATTACCTATTTGTAGAAATCGGTTGCGCGGTCATTTTGCCTGGTCCGGCAACGGCTTGTCGTGTTCTCACGGAATAAAAGTAGCCCATAGGCAACACCCGTCCCGCTCACGTTAGGTACAATAGCTATGGGTATTTCGGCACAGTTGGTAGGGAGGAAAGGCGCATATCGGATCATCCTATCAGACTAATCGGCAACGAATAGACCCTGGAAATGCAGGTTCCGGGACGGCGCCGGAGCCGTGCGGAAAGGCTGCCCCTTGCTCCACGGATGCCCGCCGGGAAGGCGAACCTGGTTCGACGGGCCCCGGGATATCCGTACGCATCATTCACTGCGCCGACCTGCGACACGCAGCCGTTCATGGCAGGCAACATACGTATGTTGCTTCCATTCCGGCTGCAACGGACACGGTTCCCGGTGATGTCGGGCGGCCCGGGTTATCGTGGAGCCCGCTTCATAGGCCCGGTTTCGCGATCACCGGGAACTCGGCGATGCGCAGGGTAGAGGCTCCGTACGGAATCAGCCGGATTGTTTCGACCCTTAGATCGGAGCGAACCGGGCTGTACGGCAGCACGCCGTGTACGTGGTCGTAGGCCTTCCATTCGGGGATTCGCTTTGCCCGTACCCGCAGGGTTATAGGGGCCGTTTCCGGGGTCCACGGGTTCGCCGCCACCCTGATCGATCGGTCGATTTGTATGGGTTCCTCGACCATGAGGCCGTAGTTCCAGGGGCTCGCCGGATGGACCTCATATGTTGGAATGCCGGCTACCTCGTCGATTTTTTTCCACTCCTCCTCGATGGGCATTGCGAAAACGAGCGGCCCCCGCTCCACGCCCGCCAGTCCCTTATGCCACAGGCTGACTTCGACGGCCGCCGGCAGGTGCAGATCCACCTCATCACCGTCGTTCCAGGTGCGCTCGATTCGCAGCATCCGACCTGTCTGGACCGATTCAACCGGTTGGCCGTTCACGCGGACTTCGGCCCCTTCGGCCCAGAACGGGATCCGCAGGTGCAGCGGGAACGCGGCGGGGCTTTCGCTCCGGAAAGTGAGGCGGACGCGATCCTCGAACGGATATACCGTTTCCTCCTCGAAACGCACCGTTGCGCCGCCGGCTACCCGCGCCGTCACGCGGCTCGGAGCGTAGGCAAGCGCCGCCAGTCCGCCGTCCTCAGAGGCGAGCCAGAGGTTCTGCGTAAACTTCGGCCAACCCTGATGCAGGTTAGTGGTGCAGCACGGGTAGCCGGTCAGTAGTCCGATCAGGTGGGACGTACCCCCATGCTGCTGCACGTACTGATCGACATCCTTACTGACGGCTACCTGGTTCGGCTGCTGGAAGTACTGACGCGCCCAGCCGTCGTCGGTAATCTGTGTGGGCAGGGCGTTGTAGGCAACCCGTTCCAGGTGGTCGGCATAGCGAACGTCGCCCGTGATCTGGGCCAGCGTCTCCAGCGAATACATAAATTCCACGACGGTGCAGAGTTCGGTGCCCTGGATGGGGTCGGCGCCGTGCAGGGGTTCGTCGCCCGAGAACATGCCCTGAATCTGGCCGTGATCCCGACGGAGGAAGTTCAACCCGGTGCGGACGGCTTCCAGAAAGCGGGCGTCGCCCGTGCGGAGGTATTGCAGGCCCGGCTCTTTGACCCCCATCGCCACGTTGACGCCGTGGCTGGAAGGCGGCTGCTCATGCAGGAACCCGTTCGTCCAGTCCGAGGTCTGGGCGGAGAGGGTTTCTGCGAGATTCAGCAAAAATGCATCGCCCGTCCGGTTATACAGCCACAGCACCGATGCCACGTTCTCTCCCCCCCGGTGTTGCGCCCAGTACGTCCAGTGAGAGAGGGGCTGCTCGTCTATCCGGGCAAGCTGGTACCGGAAGTACTTCGTCATGGCGGTGAGCACCCTGGGGTCGCCGGTTGCATCGTAGTAGGATTGCAGCACCTTGAGCATCACCATGCGCGGCCACCAATCGCCCTTGTTGCCCCTCTGGACTTTCCCATCCTCGCCGCGCAAGCCGTCGGTATCGCGCGGGCCGATATAGCCGTCCTCCCGCTGGTTCGTCAGGACATGCTCGATCCAGGGCCGGGCCTTCGCGATCAGTTCGTCGTCTTTCAGGATGTATGCCAGCGGCACGAGGCCGTCCAGCCAGTACGGACCGCGTTCCCACGCGTCGCCGTCGCCGCCCAGCCAGGCGTTGCTCGGCCCGACGTTCTCGTATACCTCGTCCAGATGCCCCGACATCCCATCGGCCAGCGTGCGGAGCTGCGCATGAAGCCAGCCGGCCGGCTCGACGGCTCCGAGGGGCAACGTGGTATACGGCGCCCGGGCCAGCGGAGCGCGGCTGAAAACGTAGGGCGTTCCTGCGTGTTGCGCGTACGCATGGCCGGTAAGAAGGGTCGCCAGCAGGATCGGAAGTACGCTGCGCGCGGCTTTGCTGAACATGAATGACTCCTATGCGTCAGAGATATGAGGGGAACCCAATCGGCGTATTCCCGGCGGGGACATTTTCGCCTCAAGGGTGTCCGAAAATGAAGATAGCGATTTTCCGGTCCCTGAAATAACCTGCGGGCACACCGATAAAAGGCTCCTCCAGGAAACGGGTATCAGCGGGACCGCCATATCCCGGGCCGCTCGACGAGCGACCCGTTAGCGAGGTACCCCAGCGTGAGCGGCCGGGGGTATTTACAGAAGGTTTCCGCGTAATTCTTGAGCAGGCGCGATTCTTCAAGCACATCGGCATCGTTAGAAAGGTGATCAACGAGGGAGCGGGTGGTGAACACGATGAGCTTCGCACGGGCTCGTGAGGCCATCACGTTGAAGCGGTTGAGCTTGTACAGGAATTCATCCTCCGCCCGGATCAGATCCGGGTCGCCGAGGCCAAAGGACGCCACGATTACGTCCCGCTGCTGGCCCTGAAACCGTTCCACCGTATCGACGGCGCTCCAGATGAGACCGGGGTCGTGATCGGGGAAAACATTTTGCAGCCTTGCGATGACCTTGCCCATTTGCGCCCGGTGCGGGGTCACCACACCGACAGCCTGTTTCCAGAATGCATCGGGATCGTGGGGCCGGTAAGTAAGGGGGCTTTCTCGCCCGTCCGGTTGAAGCTCGCCGGCCAGCCGGCAGTCCACGCGGCGGTAGAGCAGCCAGAGCAGCGCGGCCACGGCGTCCGCTTCGAAGGGGTTGGCCTGACCGGCCACTTCGTCCTCATAGATGAAGCAGACAGCCGGCGTGGATGGATCGAGGAGGGCGGCCCAGCCCGGCGACCAGTACAACTCGGATGGCCAGTCGCCGGGTTGTTTGGCAGGCAAGTTACCGGCCGGGGTGTGGATCGCGGTCGAATCGCCTCGGACAGATGAGCGCCCTTCGGCATGTCGTTCAGGCAGCACGGACAGGCGAAGGTTTCGGTGGAAGGCATGCAGGCCCGGATCGTAGCCGGCGCGCTTCGTAAACTCGACCAGGGTTTCGCACGAGCGGTAGTTCACCTGGAGCGGGTATGGGACGACCCCGTGGTGGTGGCGTACGTATCCGTATACGCTGCCTACTACGTGGTCGAGGTCGTGCGGGGGCGTCGCCTGATGGATCGGGGAAAGCTGTTTGTCGTCGCCGGCCAGCACGAAGGCGCCCCCATCGGCCGCTTTGCTTACGACGAGCGTGCTCTCCGCCACATCCATCTGGGATGCCTCGTCAATAATAACGAGGTCAAACCATCGCCGCTGCGTCAGCGCAGGACGCGCTCCGGTCTTTGGCTTATTCTTGTTTTTCGTGGCTATCGCGAGGTTGTGCAACTGCTGCGTCGGACCGGCCACGACGACGATTCCTTCCGGGTCGTCCAGTAGCCCTTGCAGCGTCAGCACATCCTCCGGGGCTTTCGTTGTTTTGACCGTCAGGGGCATGACGTCCGGGTGGGCGTCGGCCTGATCTTCCGGTACGGAGTTCGAGGAGCTCTGGATGCGGTACAGGCGGTATGGCTTTTCCGGGAGAAGCGCCGCAAGGAGTGTATCGGACCCGAATAGTACATTGTCCACGGCGGCATAGGTGCCGGCGGATATGAGCACCCTCAGCGGCCGGTGTTCATGTCGAGCCAGCCATACCGCCCCTGCCACCACGGCCCGCAGGGTCTGGCTTTTCCCGGTACCCGGCGGTCCCCAGATGAGCGCAAGCCGGCGCGTAAGGGCGGCCTCCCAGGCGGTCCACTGCGAGTCGTTGAGCCGGATGCCCGATTTTTCCAGCGCTGCCCGTGCTGCGGTCATGGCCTGCCCTGCTGCGGTGTTCGTGGCGTTCTCGGAGAGCCGGTGCGCCTGCCACAGAAATTCCGAGGCAGGTGATTCCGGCGACAGCGCAGCCGTTTCGGACGCTTCGAGGCCGAGGGCCCGGAGCGTCGCCGCATCGTTCTGCGCCGATGGGGGCCGCCCGATTCCTTTGAGTGTTTCGTGAACCTTACTGGTGAGGAAGTCCGTGTTTACCGGGTCGAGCATGACGTCCTCGCTCAGGTCCAAAATCCCCGCCGCCTCCATTTCGGCAGCCACATTGGCGTACCATGGCTGAAGCGCGATCAAACCTCGCGCCCGGTCGATCGCCTCGATGGTTACCTCAGTCAATCCACTTTCGACTACGGACCCTTTCGCAAACACGTTCTTCTCCAGGTCTTTCACGAGCGGGTACGCCGGGCTATTCAGGAACCCCGCGTTCTTTCGGGGCGAGAGCGCATACCCCAGTTGAGGCGGCCGTACGTTGAACTCCCTGGAGTCCGGACCGAGGGTGTAGACGACCACGTCCGCCGGCATAGGGCGCCGACTCGACGCGGCGAGGTGGTTCAGCGCATCCCGCTTTTCGGCCCCTTCCAGCCGCCGCAGGAGGTGCGCGCTTTTGAACCGGGCCTCCCGTTCGTGCGGAGGCATGGCGTGCGTGGCGTGCTTTTCGAGATCCTCGAGGGCCTGGTTCAGCCGGGTGTACTCGTACCACAACTGGCTGTGCGGCGGCATCCCGTCGAAACGCCGGGCCGGACGCACAACGGGAGGGGCTGCCGCCCGGCTGAGGTTCGGCCCGAGATCCCGCTCCAGACGGCTCACGACGTAGGCCAGCGCCGAGAGCTTCTTGCCGGTCGTTTCCCGGATACGAGTCGCCGTATTCATCCAGTCGCCCCGGTGCGTCCACATCTCGTGGAGGCGCTCGGCGGGGATGAGGTCGCTGAGCGGCTCCCGGTAGAGCGGATGCACACTCGGCGCGGCTACGGGATCCGGACGGTACCCCTGCACGATGTCCAGGAGCGTGTAGTGGTGAGGTACCGGCACCGCTACCGTATTCTGGACAACGTCCGAAACGAGCGTGAACGGCGACCTGTGAGACGCCTCGTCAGGGTGGGCGAGCAGTTCGGGGGGCGGGAAAAGCCACGCGAGATCTCGGAGTTCGGGATCGGCGAGCACGGCCCCGAGGTGCCGACCAACCAGACGCGTCAGGTGCCTGCGTTGCGCCTGATCCCAGAGGTAAATCTGATAGGTGCTTCGTTTTGCCTTCGCCGGTTCCTCGGCGCTGCCGCGGCGACCCGCCTCGATGTCGGAAGCATCGGTTTTCTGCACCTCGTCCAGGATGTTGCGGAGCGTGCGGAGGAACTTGAGGAGTTCTTCGCGCTCCCGGCCGAGGTCGCGCCGATCAACGAGAAAGACTTCCTGAAAACCTGTCGACTTATCTCCTTCGATGGCCGACCATCGGCGGCGTTTTGGCTCCAGGTCCGAATCGAACGGGAGGGGTTCCCTCCAGAAAGCACGGAGGCTGAAGGCTGCGGTTACGGCGCTCGCCAGATCGTAATCGAGGAAGAGGTAAACATGGAGGTCCGGCCAACGCGGCATGAGCGCATCGCCGCCCGAATCGGGGATTAGCCCCGACTCCTGCGTGCGCAGCGACCGGGCCCTATGCGGGTAAATCGTTCGTTTGGCCCGGAGGGTCGGGCTGGCGTTGAAGGATTCATCGTCGGTCGCTACATCGGCGAGAGCGCCCACACTGGCGGCTACGGGCAAAAGCAGCCGGGCGCCGCCCCGCGAAAGGCCGGCAACACGGGAGAGGTGGTCTTTCTCCTCGGCCGTGGGCCAGCAATGGAGGGGGTCGTTGAGGTATTTACCCTCCGAGCCCTTCCAGGGATACCCGAGGAATTCGCACCCGGCGCACGAGTACGAGACGTGCCACGGCAGTTCGTCCCAGGGCGTCCGAAGCACCAGCGGAAGCTCCTCACGGAAGAAGCGCCGGAGGCGCGGTGCAAAGGCATCGAAAGGGGCGATTTCGATGTCGTCTTCGAGCGCCCGAGCGAGTTCGTCCCGGGCGGGCGCCCGACCTTCCTTGCGGCAGCGCTCCCGGATTTGCATGATGGCGGAAGCCTCGTAACTGCCCGGCCACACAGCCGGCGCCGCAACGACCACGAACCGACCGGCGTGTCCATTTTCGACCAGCCACGCCGAGAGCGCCATCGAGTAGTATACCACCTCGGCGAAGTAATGCGCGCCCGGCTCGGCCGACAGCTTGATGTCGATTACCCGGAGACGGAGGCGCTTATCCTGCCGATCCAGAGGGCGCAGGTCGCCGTCGGGGCATACTTCCAGTCCCGACACGCCCGGCCCGAGTTCGGCTGCCTCCGTCTCCCAGCGGTCCCGTTCGGCCATCGGCGGCAGCACCTGCACAAGGTCCGGGAGGGCATTGCCGACGCCGAGGGGTTCGCCGTGCCGATCCCGCAGCTCATCCAGCCCGACAGCCTGTTTGAAGGTATCGGTATCGGGTTCGAACCGCCCTTCGACAACGAACTGGTACGGCTCCAGATGGGGAAGCAGGTCGCTGAGGATGAGCGTCCCCGGCCTGTTGCCTTCCCGCTTCGGGTTCATGTGCACGGAGCCGACCCCGAAAACGGCTCCGAGTTCGCTTACCTTTTCGTCCTGCCACTCGAACCCTGCCTGACCGACAAGGCCCAGCGCCGCCCGGGCCGTCTGGCGCGGCGGCATCCCGAGGAGACGGCGCTCGGAGTCGCTGTAGAGGTTCAGCAACAACTGCCGGGGGCAGCCCGTGCGCAGATACAGGGAGAGGGCCTTCTTTTTCAGCGACGGCATGGTCAGTGTGCTGTTTTAAGCGTTAGCGGCGCCACGATATCCACGCCGACGGCCCGGCGTCCCAGTTCTTCCGCTACAAGCAATGTGGTGCCGCTTCCCATGAACGGATCGAGCACCGTTCCCGGAGTCGCCGGTGCATGGCAACGGCAACCGGCCCAGCCGACCTGTCGTTTCGGTCCGAACGTAAACTCCCTGAAGTACCCCCCCAGGGCCTCTTTGGCTTCATCGGCTAATTGCATGACCCGGGTGGTATTCTTACCCGAACCGCTTTGCAACCGCTTACCCTTGCCGGCGTCCGAGATGCCGACGGCGCGGATCGCGGCGAGGTGGGCTTCGGTCAGTCCGTTATCCTGGAACAGTTCTTTCGCCCGTCGGGCCTGGGGGCGGCTTTCGTCCAGATCAGCCGTCGGTTCGAGCACCCGGCTGTGAGGCGTACCGCAGCGCGCGCAGACGCGCTCGGGGCAGGCCAGCAGGATAGCGCGCCGAGCCAGTTCGGGGGGGAAGGGGGCGACATGATCGCTCCGGCTCCGGGCGGGGTGCAGGCGCCATACATCCCCCGGGTTGGCGGACCCCCCGAGATCCCGGGCCAGGGCAAACAGGTCAAAGAAGTACCCGCTCGCGTTTACCGCCCGGGTCAGGTGGAAAACCGGTTCGTGGCGGCTTGCCAGTCGGTTCGGCGAAGGTTCGGGGGTACCGATTTCCTTCGTCCAGGAGATGCGGTTGGGAATCCGCCACCCTGCCTCCCTTGCCGCCAGCTCGAACCGCGCCGGTATACCGACCAGGCAGCCATCCCGGTAGGTATCCCCGAGGTTGAGAAAAACGGACCCGTGCGGTTTCAGCAAACGCACCCACCCTTCCATCGCTCGAATGAGCGCCTCGACGTAGGCGGCCGGTGTGGCCTCCCGGCCGAGCTGGTCCGGGTGCCCATAGTCTCGCCGCTGCCAGTACGGCGGGGACGTTACGATGAGGTCAACGGATTGCGCCGGAAGAAACGAGAGGTCCCGTGCGTCTCCCTGGCGCCACTGCGGCCGCTCCGCCGGCAGGAACGCGCCGACCGATGCCTCGGCCCGCGCCGGCTGATTGGCCTTCTTCCCTTCCGATCCGACCGGTACATTCCGGGTGGAGCCGTTATCCGGTCTGTCACTCATGCCGATACTCATTGCCGAGCACGTATTACCACCACTGAATCGCCCCTCCCCTGCTTTCGGGTGTCCGATACCGATTGCCGGGGCCTATGGCGTAATTCCACGAACCGCCGGCAAGGCGGAGGCGCATCCGGATCGGGCCGACTCCGTCAGCCGTCCGGGTCACACAGGCACGACGGCGCGGCTGCAATAAACGAAATCGACAAGGCACGGGCAAATCAGGGCGGTTCGGAAGCGCCATCCCGGCCGTCCCAACGGGCGGGCAGCCTTGTGATATACTTGTCGAGGGGTTGTGCTCGCTACCCCTTCCGCTTATCGTAGCGTTTTCCTTCCCATCCCTTTCCCATAATGGAGCGGCGTCATGAAGATCATAGGAGTCATTCTCATCGTGCTCGGGTTGCTGGGGTTCGTGTTCGGGGGCATATCGTTTACGCAGGATGAAAAGGTGGTGGACCTGGGCCCGCTGGAGGTCGAGAAGCAGGAAACGCGGACCATTCCGGTAACACCGATCGCGTCGGGGGCGGCGGTGCTGGCCGGGGTAGTGCTGGTGGCAGCCGGCTCGCGCAGGCCGGCGGACTGAGACGGTTCATCGGTTGCGCCGGAGAGGAGAGTACCGTATCGTTCCGTTTGTAAGCCATGCAGACGGAATCTGGAGGCAGCACGATGGATTCGCATCCGATAGAGCCCCCGCCGGAGAGAGCGGCAGGTATGGAGCCAAGGCGACTCGTTCCGGCGCCCGCGCGGGTAATCCGAACCCGGAGGCGACCACAGGGGTGGGAGGAAACGGGACGGGGTGAGCCACCGGCGCGCAGGCCATTGGCTACGCGGCGGGAAGCCTGGAGGCGGCAGAGAGGCCGGCGGTGGTTGATCGCCCTGGCCGTGGCGCTCGCATTCTTCCCCCCGATGTGGGCGG
>CBDUBS010000012.1:0-37072 GCA_965365445.1 uncultured bacterium
GAAACGAGCCGCCACTTCGGGATGCGACTGCTGTAGTATGCGGTAGCGCCCTTCATTGTAGATGTAATCCCTCAACGGCAGTTTCGGCGGCTTGGAATCCAGTTGCATCGGATTTTTGCCCTCGGCCTTCAGGCTCGGGTTGTACCGATAGAGGGGCCAGTAGCCTGTATCCACCGCCAGTTCCTGCTGGCGCATCCCTTTGGACATATCGATGCCGTGAGCTACGCAGTGACTGTACGCAATGATGAGCGCCGGGCCGTGGAAAGCTTCGGCCTCTTGTATCGCCTTGATAACGTGGTTGTCGTTGGAGCCCATGGCAACCTGCGCGACGTAAATGTATCCGTAGCTCGCTGCCAGCATACCGAGATCTTTTTTCGGCGTGGCTTTGCCGCCGGCGGCAAATTTGGCGACAGCGCCCAGCGAGGTCGCTTTCGAGGCCTGACCGCCGGTGTTGGAATATACCTCGGTGTCCAGAACGATCACCTTGACGTTCTGCCCGCTGGCAAGCACGTGGTCGAGGCCGCCGAACCCGATATCGTACGCCCACCCGTCGCCGCCGATGATCCAGACGCTTTTGCGCACCAGCGCATCCGAGAGGCTGAGCAAATCACGCGAAAGAGCATCTTTGCGCGACTCCAGCACCTGCTTCAGCCGGGCGACGTGTTCGCGCTGGCGGGCTATTCCGGCTTCATTCGATTGATCTTCGTTCAGAAGCCGGTCGGTCAGTTCGTCGCCGATGACGTCGCGCAACCTTCCGGTGACCTCACGAGCGTATTCCACCTGTTTATCCAGCGCCAGCCGCATACCCAGGCCGAACTCGGCATTGTCCTCGAACAGCGAGTTGGACCAGGAAGGCCCCCGGCCCTCCTTGTTCTTTGCCCAGGGGGTCGTGGGCAGATTGCCTCCATAAATGCTCGAACATCCCGTGGCATTGGCTACCACCATCCGATCCCCGAAAAGCTGCGTGAGCAACCGGAGGTACGGCGTCTCGCCGCATCCGGCGCAGGCGCTCGAAAACTCGAACAGTGGTTCCAGAAGCTGAACGTCTTTGACCTTGTTGAATTTGAGCGCGTCTCCGCCGTTTTCCGCATACCGGGGGACATCGGGAAGCTCCAGGAAGAAATCCCAGTTCTTCCGTTCCTGCTCGCGCAGCGGCAGTTGCGGCTCCATGTTGATGGCTTTGCGCCCGACCTGCGATTTGTCCTTCGCGGGGCATACCTCGACGCACAACTCACACCCGGTGCAGTCTTCTACCGCTACTTGCAGGGTATACCTCTTGTCGGGAAATTCGCGCCAACTGGCCGGATGGTGTTTGAACGCCTCCGGCGCTCCCTTCAGATCGGAAGGATCGACCACTTTCGCCCGAATGACCGAGTGCGGGCACACCATGACGCACTTGCCGCACTGGATACAGATATTGGGGTCCCATACGGGCACTTCGAGTGCGATATTCCGCTTTTCCCAACGCGTCGTGCCGCTCGGGTAGGTTCCGTCATCCGGGAGGGCGCTTACCGGCAACAGATCGCCCGCCCCGGCAATCATCCGGGCCGTGACCGTTCGGACGAACTCCGGCGCCTCATCGGATACCGCCGGAGGAATCTCGATGTTGCTGTCGGCGGAGGCCGGAACCTGCACTTCATACAGATGCGCCAGCGTGCTATCGACAGCCTCGAAGTTCATCCGAACGACGGCCTCGCCGCGCTTGCTGTACGTTTTCTTGATCGCCTTCTTGATTTCCGCGATGGCTTCGTCCCGCGGAAGGACCCCGCTGAGTGCGAAGAAACACGTCTGCATGATCGTGTTGATGCGGATGCCCAGTCCCAGCTCCCTCGCGACTTCGTACGCATCGATGATGTAGAACCGTATGTTCTTATCGATGATTTGCTGCTGGACGACTCGCGGCAACTGAGCCCAGACCTCATCGGTAGAGTAGGGACTGTTCAAGAGGAAGATAGCGCCCGTTTCGGCCTGTTCCAGCGTATCGAAGCGTTCGAGAAAACCGAACTGGTGTACGGCTACGAAGTTGGCCTGCTGGATCAGGTAGGTGCTGCGAATCGGTCGGGGCCCGAAGCGAAGGTGCGAAATCGTCCTGGCGCCGGCCTTTTTGGAATCGTAAACGAAATACCCCTGCGCGTAGAAGGGCGTCTCTTCACCGATGATCTTTATCGAATTTTTGTTCGCCCCTACGGTGCCGTCCGAGCCGAGACCCCAGAACATCGCCCGGGTCACCTCCGGCGGCTCGATGATGAAGGCAGGGTCGAAATCGATATGGGTGTGCGTCACGTCATCGATGATCCCCACCGTGAAGTGATTCTTCGGTTTATCCTGGCCGAGATGCTCGAAGATACCCCGGACCATAGCCGGCGTATACTCTTTGGAGGACAGGCCGTAGCGCCCGCCAACGATTCGCGGGAAAGACGAAAACGGCGCCGTTCCATTCGAAAAGGCTTCCGAGATTGCCGTCACCACATCCTGGTACAGCGGCTCTCCGGCGCTGCCCGGCTCTTTGGTCCGGTCCATGACGGCGATGGAACGGGTGGAGGCCGGAAGCTCGGCAATGAAATGCTCCGCCGAGAAGGGGCGGTACAAACGTATTTTCAGCAGGCCGACCTTCTCTCCCCGCTCGGTAAGGTAGGTAACCGTTTCCTCGGCCGCTTCGCACCCCGACCCCATCTGTACGATCACCCGCTCTGCATCCGGAGCACCGACGTATTCGAACAATTTGTACCGACGCCCTACCCGCTCGGCGAACCGGTCCATGACGTCCTGTACGATGCCCGGAACGGCCAGGTAATACGGGTTGGAGGCCTCACGCGCCTGGAAGTATACATCGGGGTTCTGGGCCGTACCACGGATGAAGGGCCGGTCCGGCGTTAACCGGCGCTCCCGGTGAGCTCGTACCAGGTCGTCGGTGATGAAGTGTCGGATGTCGTCGTCGGAAAGGACCTCGATTTTCTGAATTTCGTGGGAGGTTCGGAACCCGTCGAAAATGTGCAGGAACGGGATGCGCGATTCCAGCGTGGCCGCCTCCGAGATGAGGGCAAAGTCCATCGCCTCCTGAACGGAGTTGGCGAACAGCATCGCCCAGCCGGTGGCGCGGGCCGCCATTACGTCCGAATGGTCGCCGAAGATAGATAGCCCCTGCGCCGCCAGAGAGCGGGCGGCGATGTGGAACACCGTAGGAGTGAGTTCGCCGGCGATCTTGTACATGTTGGGGATCATCAGGAGCAATCCCTGGCTCGCCGTGAACGTGGTCGTCAGCGACCCGGCCTGCAACGCCCCGTGAACGGCTCCGGCGGCGCCCCCTTCGGCCTGCATCTCGATTACGCGCGGCACCGTTCCCCAGATGTTCTCCACGGCCTGAGCGCTCCACTGATCCGCAAACTCGCCCATGGGAGAGGCCGGCGTGATCGGGTAGATGGCGATGACCTCATTCGTTTTGAACGCGACGTGCGCTGCGGCTTCGTTACCGTCTATCGTGACCTGCCGGCGAGTGGCCGGAATACCGCTATCTTCCATGAGAAACAACCCGGATAATGGATGAACACTGAATATGGCTTACACGTCGGAGCGCAGGGGTGAAAGGAGTCAATGCCGATTCCACTCCGCTCCGCTCAAAAACTGCACGGTATGTGCTCGAGAAGGCAGACAGGCTCACTAAATACCTCGGAGAGCAACATAAACATGACGGGCGGTGCGCCCTACGTAATGTAGGTTTAGCCCCCTTCGAGGCGTGGGGGATCCACGTACACGAAAAACGAGCCGGGTAACCTGTACCGGTTTACGTATTTATATATAGGAAATCCGACAGCGTTTTTTCCATACCCTTGTATGAAACTATCTTTCGTTTGTACGATGAACCCCACATGCCGGGACCGGTGTGTTCGGAGGCGTACCGTAAACAGACCCGTTTGAAACCATCTGCATTTTCGAATCCATGCCTGAAGCCGCATCCATCCAAACGCATCCACAGCCGCGAACGCTCATTACCGGAGGGGCCGGCTTCATCGGGTCGCATTTGTGCGACCGGTTCATCGCCGAAGGGCATCAGGTAACTTGCATGGACAACTTCATCACGGGCCACCCGGACAATATAGCCCATCTGATCGGGCACCCGCGCTTCCGATTCGTCGAGCACGACGTAACCAACTACATTTACGTGGAAGGCCCTGTGGACTATGTGCTTCATTTTGCCAGTCCGGCCTCGCCCATCGACTACCTCAAATACCCGATACAGACATTAAAAGTAGGGGCGTTGGGGTCGCACAAAGCCCTCGGGCTGGCCAAAACGAAACAGGCCCGCTTCCTGCTCGCCTCGACGAGCGAGGTGTACGGCGATCCGCTCATCCACCCCCAGCGGGAAAGCTACTGGGGAAACGTAAACCCGGTGGGACTGCGGGGGGTGTACGACGAAGCCAAGCGGTTCGCAGAGGCCATCACGATGGCCTACCACCGGTATCATGGCGTCGAAACACGCATCGTTCGTATTTTCAACACGTACGGCCCGCGTATGCGGCTCGATGACGGAAGGGCCCTCCCCACGTTCGTGGGGCAGGCTCTCCGAGGGGAGCCGCTGACCGTTTATGGAGACGGAAGCCAGACCCGCTCATTCCAGTACGTAGACGATCTCATCGAAGGGCTCTTTCGGCTCCTGTTGAGCGATGTGGACGAGCCCGTGAACATCGGCAACCCGCAAGAAATAACCATCCGGGAATTTGCAGAAGAAATCATTGCCCTCACCGGCTCCCGCTCCACCATCGTATTCGAGGACCTCCCGGCGGACGATCCGCAGGTCCGCCAGCCGGACATCAGCCGGGCGCGGGACCGCCTGGGCTGGGAGCCTCATGTCGGCCGGGCCGAGGGGCTCCAACGAACGCTGGCTTACTTCCGTGAGCGCATCGGGGATACAGGATGAATCGCGGGGCGGAGAGGAACGAAATCGTCGGATGCTTCGACCAACTGGTCGATCCGGGGCGCCTTCGGCACAGGCCGGGCCGGTGTGGACGTGCCTTTCCCGTTTGGCATCAAAATTGGGTTAAACAGGGCGATACGCGGCCCGATGGTATTTGCTTTTTCCCGTCATGAAAGCATTCCCGTCATGAAAGCACTCCTTTTTCTGCTCGGCTGGTTGGCCTTCGGACTCGTCGGCGGCCTTCCGCCTGTCCGCGCACAGGCCCCTGCGAACGATCCGGCGGCCGTTCAGGATTCTCTCCGGCGAGCGCAGGCTCGGGTCAAGGGGTTCGTGGACCACAACGGCGACGGATACAACGACAACGCACCGGACCACGACGGCGACGGCGTACCAAACGGACTCGATCCGGACTGGAGGCGCTCCAGCCGATGGGGCGGTAAACGATTCGTTGATGCCAACGGCGACGGTATCAACGACAACGCACCCGATCACGACGGCGACGGCATTCCCAACGGGATGGACGCCGATTTCCGCGGTCCGCGCACGCGCAACGGCAGACGTCCCGGCGGCGACATGCAAAACCCTGAAGGGGGAATGCGCGGCCGCGCCGGCCGGCCGGGGGGAACCCAGTGCGGCGAGTGCTCCGTTCCCGGCGGCAACGGACAGGGAAAAGGCCGCCGCTGATACTCCGTGACCATAATGCCTGAGAATGCTGCCTTCCGGTTTCTCGTCGTCCTGTTTCTGATTGCCCTGCCGGTGCACTACGCTTCGGCGCAGTGGAGCGCCCGCGTTGCCGTTCAGTCCGGTTTGGACACCAATCCGCTGGGATTGAACGAAACGAAAGGAGGCCAGGTATCCTCGGTCGAAGCCGCGATAGACCGTGCCGGCGCCAGAGCGACACTGAGTTACACGGGAAGCTATTCCGCGTACGCGGCCCTGCCGGATTACGACCATTACTGGCACCAGGGAGCCGTCTGGCTGGGAAACGACACGACCTCTGCGGGACTGCTGGCCGAGCATCGGGTGCATGTGAGGGACAATACCTACGGATATTACCGGATAGGCGGGATCGCCGCCCATCGCTTCTCCGTTTTCGGCATCCTGGTAAACTGGCAGGGTAAAGCCAATTACTACGGGTTCGCCGAGCTCACCGAGCGAAACCAGGTCAACTTCGGAACGAGCCTTCGCCTTACCCGGTGGTTTCAGACGGGCACCACATTCATGGCCGAGGGCGGCGCAGGGTACACCGTGTATCCCGACCTTACGTTGAACACACAGCAGAACGCGGAGAACGGCACGCCTTCCGCCCGGCAGTATGGTTGGGGGCTGCGGGCGGCCCAATCCCTCTCCCCGGCTACCGGATTCGCCGTGCAATACCGGGAGCAGCGGCTTAGTGAGGCAAACCTCGCACCGGGCCGTTTCGACAACCTGGTATCGGTTGCCATTCTTGACGACCCCTCCCTTTACGAATCAACCACGTTTGGCGCCGAAATCACGCAGATGATCCCCCGGTGGCGGATTGTAATCAAAGGGGGGGCCTACATCACCCGGCGCCGCTATCCCACACAGGGAGTATACCAGACGCCCGATATCTACAATCAGGCGGGGCGGCGGCGAGACGACTACCTGACGGCCTGGGCTACGGCGGACTGGATGCTTCAACCCGATTGGCTCGATGGCCGGCGCATCGGGGTGGAGCTTGGCCTGCAATGGGCTGACAACCGATCCAACAGCTACTGGTATCGCTACGACAACACATACGTTGCGCTCGGGCTGAGCTACACCTTCTAAGCGCGGCGGGAGCGTAGCACGCTTCTCCGCCGAAACCATGGCATTCGTACAACCCGGCTCCCTCTCCAGAAGCGCACTCAACATACCTCCGCGCGTCCTCGTTGCGCTGCTGGTCACGCTATCCGCGCTCATGGTAGGCATGGCCGTAGTCGAGTACCAGGAAAGCCGGCGGGACCTGCAAAGTCTGATGGAGGTGCAGGCGCATACGCTGCTCGAGGGAGTGCTGGCGGCATCGGATAACGCGCTGAATGCCACCGACGAACTAACGGCCCGGTTTCAGGAACGACTGATCGACAATGCCTCCTTCGTTCGCCAGGTACAGGCCGCCGGCAACCTGTCCGCCGCCGCCTTGAGCCGCCTGGTTACATCCAATGCGCTGGCCTTCGTTTCAGTCGTTGGGCGGGAGGGAACGGTGCTTTCATCCGGAATCTCCTCTCCGGCAACGGTATCGGCCTATGGCGAATATATCGAACCGATCCTCAGCGGCCGGGCCGAGTCGGTCCCGATAGGATTTCACATGGATTCCGGCGGCCGGCCCCGATACGCCCTGGCCGTGGCCGGCGAAGGGCGGAGCGCGATTATCGTCGGTCTGGATGCCGCTCCCCTGCTGGATTTCCAGCGTTCGGTCGGGTTCGGTTCGCTCCTGCGCCGGGTAGCCGGTCATCCCGGCATCGTCTACCTCGCCCTTCAGGACAGCGCTCAGGTCATCGCAGGCGACGGCCGGACCGACCTGCTGGAGCCGATTTCCGGCTCACCGTTTCTGGCAGAGGCATGGGGCGATACGTCGTTTGCCCCTTTGCGTCGTACGATCGTACGAGATTCCGAGCGGGTGCTGGAGGTCGTCCTTCCCTTTTTTTATCAGGATGCCCCGGTCGGGCTTTTCCGGATGGGCGTATCGCTGGCGCCGCTCGACGCGATCGGCAGGCGCGCCCTGCGGCGGTTGCTGCTGACGGGCCTCGTCATCCTGATCGTAGGCTTTGCGGTCGTCACGCTCATTGTGGCCCGGCAAAACATGGATCTATTGCAGCGCCAGTACCGGGCTGTGGAGACCTACTCCGGGCGAGTCCTCCAGCACGTCAGCGACGGCATCATCGTGTACCATCCCGAAAAAGGCATCCGCACCCTCAATGAAGCCGCCGAGGCCCTGTTTCAGGTCAGCGCCTCCTCGGTGCTCGGGCGACCGATTCAAACGTTGCTCACGGGGGAAGAATGCGACCAATTTCTGAGCTCTCCGGCCCTCATGGCCCGCATGGATTGCACCCTGGCCGACCGCACCGTTCATTTGCTCGTAGCCCGAAGCCGTTTCGAGGACGAGCACGGCGAAACCAACATCCTCCTGGTCGCGCGCGACCTTACCCGGCTGCGCCGGCTGGAAGCTCAGTTGCAGCAGCGGGAACGGTACAGTATGATGGGCGAAGTAGCCGGCGGGCTGGCGCATGAAATCCGCAACCCCCTCAATGCTGTCAGTACCATCGTCCAGCAGCTCCGCACGGATTTCCATACGACCGAGCATCAGCAAGAATACGACGAGTTACTGGAAATCGTGTACCGTGAAGTGCGTCGCATCAGCGACTCCGTGCAGAGCTTCCTGCAAACCGTTCGGCCGGCCCCGCTACACCCTGAGTGGTTCCCCGTCGCCGAATTACTTCGCACCATCGAGCATGAATTTCTTGGAGAGGCCCGCGAGCGCAACGTAGTATTTCGCGTGGTTCCGGGGTCGGCGGGAGATGTGTACTGGGACCGCAACCAGATGCATCAGGTCCTGATGAACCTGGTCCGAAACGCACTGGAAGCCGTCGATACCGGAGGGAGCGTGGAAATCGATAGTACGCGCACCGAAGACGAGGGGGTAGAAATCCGCGTTTCCGACGACGGGGAAGGCATTCCCCCGGAGGTACGCCCGCGCCTGTTCGACCTGTATTTCACCACCAAACCAGGAGGCACCGGCATAGGGCTCAGCCTCGTCCAGCGCATCGTAAGCGACCACGGCGGCACGGTCGAGATTGAAGATCGCCCGGGCGGGGGCGCCGCCTTTTGCATCCGTATGCCGGTATGGGCGCGCACCCGGAACCGGCCGCCGCAGGCGTAACCAGACCCGGTTCGGCGCCTGCCGCCTTCTCCCGCCGGGGCCATTCCGACCCGAAGCACGGCAGCACTCGTCGGGGATGCCATACCGTTGTGTTCTATCCGGTAACGTGGCCTGCGGTAGTAATTGGCCGGGGGACGATCTATATTTGCCACGTCCGACCGACCTTTCGCACCTCCTCTCGCCCAATGGACCGGCTCGAACAAAGCAACCAGGAGCGCCAATGGGTCCACGCCATCCGCCATGGAGACGTCGGTTCCTTCGAGGAGTTGTTCTCGGCCTGCTACGCCCCACTCTGTTCCTTTGCCGCCCGGTACGTCCACGACGGGTTCGTTGCGGAAGAAATCGTGCAAGGCCTGTTTTGCAAAATATGGGAGCGAAGGGAACGGCTCGATGACTCCGGGAGCATCCGCGCCTACCTGTACCGGGCCGTTAGAAACGAAGCGCTGAAGCACCGGCAACGGGTCGAACCGAGGAGGCAGTCGCTGGAACCGGTAACGAGCCATTACGCCGACCCGAGCCCTGACCCGGAGGATGATCTATCCTGTCTCGAGTTCGAGAAGGCCCTGGAGCGGGTGCTGGCGGAACTGCCCGAGCGCCGGCGCACAGTCTTCGATCTTTCCCGGACGCATGGCCTCACGTACCGGGAGATCGCGGAGATGCTCGGCATTTCCATCAAAACGGTAGAAACGCAGATGAGCCGCACCCTGCGCCATCTCGAACGCCGCCTGGCGGATTTTCTCTGATCCGCCAACTTTTTTCAACCGGCTGTAGGGGTAACGAAGCGCTTTCGGATTCTATACGGAAAGAGCAACGTTTGTGCCGCGGCCGGCGCCCTATCCGCGTCGTCATGAAACCCACCGTTACCCATTCGCTTCTTACCCGATTCCTTGCCGGAGAGTGTTCGGCTGAGGAACATACTACCGTAGTTACATGGTGCAGCGAGAATCCGGCTCACGCACGGCGCCTGGACCGAATGCGGCGGATCTGGGAAGCGCGGCAGCATCCCGAGGAGGGATGGGATACACGAAAAGCCTGGCAGCACGTACTGGCGCGTACGGCCCACGCTCCGCGCACGGCGCATGCACCCGATCGCGGGGCGCGGGCAGCGGCTCGGAAGCGTAGAGGCTGGGTTTCTCAGGGTGTGGCGCTGCTCGGCGTCGTCGGCCTTACGGCGCTGCTTTCCACGATGGCGGTGCATCAGTTCCGCAGCGAACCCGGCCCGGAGTCACCCTCCGAGGATAAGATATTCGCCACCGAAAAGGGGCAGCGCGCTACGATCCAGTTGACCGACGGCACACAGGTTCGGCTCAATGTAGACAGCCGACTCATCGTTCCGGCTTCTTTTTCCGACCAGACGCGAGAAGTGGAACTCCTTGGAGAGGGCTACTTCGACGTGGCCCGTGATGAAAAGCGGCCCTTCGTCATCCGGACGGAGAAAGCGATGGTCCGGGTGCTGGGGACCGAGTTCGATGTGCGGGCCTATCCTGAGGAAAGCCAGGTGCAGGTGGTTGTGGATGAAGGCACGGTCGCGTTCAAACCCGTTGGAGACAGCATTCGGGATTCGGTCGTGCTTCACGAACGTACGCTGGCCCGCATCGCCGGAGGGCGCGTCACCGAAATCAGGAAAAACGTCCCCACGGACCACCTGACGGCGTGGACCGACGGCCGCCTGATTTTCCGGCGCACCCGATTCGATCAGGTCGTCTCGCAACTCGAACGATGGTACGATTTACAGGTCGAGGTGGCGCTCCCCTACAACGAAATCATGGAACTCAACGCCACTTTTTCCGACGAACCGCTAAGTGAAATCCTCAATACGATATCGGCGGCGCTGGATCTGAAGTACGAGCGTTCCCGCCGAAAGATCACGTTTTACCGCTCCAGTGACCCGTTGTAGTCAAACGCAATGCATCATACATCTCCACCAATCCGACCTACCGCCATGTCAGTCAGATTCTACCATCAGGCCGGTCGCCTCTTCCGGCGCGTGTTGGACATGCACGCTTCGGGAAAAGCGCTTCGGCTCCTCCTGCTGCTGCTCCTATGGTATGTAACCCCGGCGGCATCCGCTCAGGACCGGGAGCAACTGGCCAGCACGACCCCCAGCCCGGTCGTCACCGAAAACACGCTGACCCGGCTTTCGGTCCTGGAACGGCACATGGGCCGTTTGAATGAGCTTGTTTCCCTGCGTAGCGAATCGATCAGTCTGGAAGATGCGCTCGTACGGATTGCACGACAGAGCGGTATGCGGCTCACTTACGGAAGCCACAAGCAGGTACTCGGAAAGCACATCCGGCTGGACCTTCAGGACGTATCGTTTCTGGAAGCGCTGTATACCGTGCTGGACGGCACCGGGTTGAAACCCATGCTTTCGCCGCTCGGCCACATCGTGCTCGTAGCATTTACTCCGTTGCCGCCGGCCCCCGTCGTCGTGGAGGCCGCGCCCATCGTTCAGACCGGCTCCGTTACCGGGCGCATTACGGATGAGGATTCGGGTGAACCGCTGCCGGGCGCTACGGTCGTCATCGACGGAACCACGATGGGCGCCTCCGCCGATCTGGAAGGCCAGTACACCATCGCCGGGCTCAAACCCGGTACGTATAACCTGCGGGCGTCGTTCGTAGGGTACCAGTCGCAGCTCGTCGAGGGGGTTGTGGTAGCCGAGGACCAGACGGCGACGGTCGATTTCACCCTCGCCACCGACCTGGTCGGCCTGGATGAAGTGGTTGTCGTGGGCTACGGCGAGCGCTCGCGCCGCCAGATCACCAGCGCCATCTCGACCATCGGCGGCGAAGAGCTCGAAAACGTTCCGGCGGCCAGCCTGGATAACATGATGCAGGGCAAGGTGGCCGGTGTGCAGGTAACGCAAAGCTCCGGCGCTCCGGGCGGCGCCATCTCGGTGCGCATTCGCGGTCAGACGTCCATCGGCGGCGGCAACGACCCCCTCTACGTGGTGGACGGCGTGCCCGTAAAATCGGGCAACTATAGCGGCATCGGCGATGAAACGGCCGGCATGAATGCCCTGGCCGACATCAACCCGGACGACATCCAATCCATTCAGATCCTCAAGGATGCCGCCGCCACCTCCATCTACGGAGCCCGCGCCGCAAACGGCGTTGTGCTCATCACCACAAAGCGCGGCCAGGCCAACCGGCCCGTCGTCAACGTCAGCTTTTATACTGGTTTGCAGGACGTGACACGGCGGCTCTCGCAGCTCAACTCCCAGCAAATGCGCGAGTACAGCAACGATGCCTACCGGGGCGCAGGTCTGGATTTGTACAACGTCGTCACGGACTCGCTCAACCCGCGGTTCAACTACGACACCTTCTGGCAGGATTACCTCTTCCAGACCGCTCCGATGACCAACACCGACGTATCGGTATCCGGCGGAGCGCAGAACATCAAATATTACCTCAGCGGCTCCTTTTTCGATCAGGACGGCGTGGTGAAGAACAGCCAGTTCCAGCGCTACACCCTCCGGGCCAATGTGGACTACAATTTCTCGGAGCGTTTCCTCGTCGGCAATTCCATCTCGTACAGCAACACGGAAACGAACCGCATCAGCGAGGGCGGCAGCGACGCCCGAGGGGTATTCTGGCGTACCCTTTCGCGTCTGCCGATGCACGCCGCATACGACGACCAGGGAAAGATCATCCCCAACCAGCCCATAGCCAACCTCCTGAATTCGGATCAGGGGGCCTCCACCAACCGCATCCTCGGCAACCTGTTTGCGGAATACCAGATAACCAGCAAACTGAAGTTCCGGTCCTCACTGGCCCTCGACCTGCTCGATCTGAACGAGGACCGGTTCTACTCGTCGCTGATCTACACCTACGGCGATTACCGTCGCAGCGCCTCGGCCCGCAGTTACCAGGACCTCGGCTGGGTGAACGAGAATTACCTTTCTTACAACGGCGTGTTCAACAACCGGCACAGCGTCAACGCGGTGCTCGGGTTCAGCCAGCAAAAGAACGAGAGCGAGACGTTCTTCGGCATGACGAATAAGGCGCCGACGGACCTCATCCCGACACTGAACGCCGGAGCCCAGAAAAGCGACCTCTGGACGTTCAAAACCTCACACGGACTGCTATCCTACTTCGGCCGCCTGAATTACGACTACCTCGAACGGTACCTGTTCAGCACCACGGCGCGCATCGACGGGTCCTCCCGGTTCGGCGCGGGCAACCGGTACGGGTTCTTCCCCTCCATGTCGGTCGGCTGGCGCGTATCCGAAGAGGCGTTTCTGCGCCCGGTTACGTGGATCAACGATTTCAAGCTGCGCGGCAGCGTCGGCCTGACCGGGAACCAGTCCATTCCGGATTTCATCGCCCAAGGACTGTATGCCACGGGATCGGATTACATGGGGCTCGGCGGAATCGCGCCGGCGGGCGACGGCCTGCCCAACAAGGATCTGTCCTGGGAGTCGGCGCTTCAGTACGACCTCGGGTTCGACCTGACGATCCTCCGTTCGCGGCTTTCACTCGTGGCGGACTACTACCGCAAGACCACGAGCGATCTGCTGTTTAACGTATCCCTGCCGAGCACTTCCGGTTTCAGTAGCGTGCTCACCAATATGGGTAGCATTCGCAACGAGGGCGTCGAATTCGAGCTCACGACGCGCAACCTGACCGGCTCGTTCGGTTGGACGACGAGCTTCAACATCGGATTCAACCGCAACGAGGTGCTCGAACTGCCCGAGGGCGAATCGGTGCTCGGCGGCTACTACGGAGCCACCGGCATCCTGATGGAAGGCGAGCCGATCGGGACGTTCTTCGGTTACAAAAAGCTGGGCGTATTCACGGACGACGCCGCCAACACTACGGGGTTGCGCTTCGGCGGACCCAACGGCACGGTATACAAAGGCGGCGATACCATCTACCAGGATACCAACGGCGACGGCTGGATCAGCGCCGAGGACCGGGTCATCATCGGAAACGCCAACCCCGACTTCATGGGCGGCCTGACGAACTCGTTCACGTACAAAAACCTGGAACTGAGCGTATTCGTCAATTTCTCCTACGGAAACGACGTCTACAACCTGATGAAATGGTATCGGGACAGCCACAACCTCGGCACCGGCGCCGGGCCAAGCACCGAACAACTCCGCCGCTGGCGCAATCCGGGCGACGTCACGGACATCCCGAGGGCCCTCCGTGACGACCGGCTTTTGAATAACCGGTCCGAATCCAGCCACTGGGTGGAGGACGGCTCGTACCTGCGCTTGAAAAATGTAACGCTAGCCTACAACATACCCTCGCGGTATCTGCGGTGGGCCAACCTGAACCGCGTGCGGATCTACGGCATGGGGCAAAACCTGTTCACCTCGACCAAATATTCCGGGTACGATCCGGAAGCCGTGCGCGCTTCGGGCTCCGGCGGTTCGTCCCGATTCCTCTACGGGATCGATAACGGGATCTACCCCATCGGACGCACTTTCACCTTTGGCCTGAACGTCGGCTTCTAACCGGTTGAACCTACGCCTTATGAAAACACTCGCAAAATCGTTCCTCATCACGGTAACACTCGTTACCGGCCTGGCGGCGTGCGACGTTCTGGATGTGCAACCCGTCAGCCAGATTTCGCAGAGCAATTTCTGGAAAACGCCCGAGGATGCCTCGGCCGCCATCATCGGCATGTACGACGCCATGCAGGACGCCCTCATCCGGATGACCGCCTACGGCGACATCCGTACCGGCGAGGAGATGTTCGCTCTCAACAAAGGGAATATCATCAATAACTATCGGGATATCCTCGATAACAACCTCAATTCGGCCAATCCGCTTGCCAACTGGTCTGTGTACTACCGGGTCATCAGTCGGGCTAATCTCATATTGCAGAACCTGGATGTGATCGACGGCCTGAGTGAAAGCACCAGGCAGCAGTACCGGGGCGAGGCCCTGTTCGCCCGGGCCATCGCCTACTTCTGGATCGTCAAGATATGGGGGGATGCGCCGCTCGTGCTGGAGCCGTATACGACCGCGAAGGCTGATTTCGACGTACCGCGCAAACCGAAAAGGGAGGTGCTGAGCCAGATCGAGAAAGATCTGGAGGCGGCCGTATCGCTCCTGCCGAACGACTACGGCCTGGGTTCGGCGGCCACGCGCGGCCGGGCCACGAAAGGGGCAGCTCAGGCGCTTCAGACCGAGGTATTCCTCTGGATCGCTCAGGTAGAGAATGGCGGCAGCACCTATTTTCAGAAAGCCGTCGCCGCCGCCGATGCCGTTATCGGCAATTCGCTGTACCGTCTGAACCCGGTTTACTCCGACGTATTCTTCAAAGACAACACGGACGAGTCCATCTTCGAGCTGCAGTTCAGCTTTGCCCAGAACGATCAGCATGGAGACGGCAATACGGGCTCGCATTCGCCGGCTGTTATCACCTTGCTTGCACCGTACGCCCTTTCCGACCGCCTTGTGGTTTCCGATAAACACCTGGCAGAGGCCGAGGCGGGAGATCTACGCATCGAACAGGTGTACGTCGACCGCCAAACCCAGATGCCGGGGCTGATCAAGTTCCTTGGGACATCTACCAATAACCCAAAAGAACCCAACGAAACGTATTACGACTCGAACATTGTGATCTATCGCCTTGCCGACATCATGTTGATGAAAGCGGAAGCCCTGAACGCGCTGGGCCGGACGGCCGAAGCCATGGCGCTGGTCAACCAGATTCGCGCCCGGGCGGGTCTGGCTCCCAAAACAGCCGCTTCGCAGAACGAAGCCACCCGGGCTATACTGCATGAACGCCGCTATGAGTTGGGTTATGAAGGCAAGTACTTTTTCGACCTCGTGCGCAACGGGCTTGCCGTCGAGATGCTCGCCAACACCAACGACCCCCGCAGCCTGGTCTGGCCGATAGCCGAGACGGAACTGATCCTCAACCCTGAACTCGTTCAGAACGACTATTACCGCTAATCTCATTCCTGCTATGAAGAACGTCATGCACCTATCACCTACCCGAGCCGTAGCCCTGTGCCTCGGACTGGTTTCCATTGCCTGGGCGGGCTGTGATTCCGGCTTCGAGTACGTGCCCAGCGGCCGCCCGAACGGCAAGGTTTCGATGCCGATCGTCGATTACCTGAAAACCCGCCCGGATATGTTCACCTCGACGGTTGCGGCCGTCAGCCGGGCGGGCATGGAGGCAACGGTCAACAGTGGGACGATCACCTTTTTCGCGCCCAGTGAGGACGCCTGGAAGGTGTACCTGACCGCAAACAAGTACGCTTCCATCGACGCCGTGCCGGTTCAAGCCCTGAAGGATCTGGTGCAATACCACATGCTGCCGGAGAAGAAGCTCAGTACGGACCTGACCACGGAAACCCGGCAGTACCCCACAACCCTGCCGGGCAAGCTCGTCAGCCTGCGTATCAACGACAACTTTGTCGTGTTTGCCAACAACAACCAGGTGCGCACGTCCAACATCGAGCCGACGAACGGGGCGATCCACGTATTGAACCGCGTCCTGGTCATCCCGAAATGAGGAAGTTCCTTGCTCTCATTTAATTCCTACTCGTCATGTCGTCTTTCAGTCGCCGCCGCTTTCTATCCGTTGCATCTGCAGGAGCCGCCTTAGCGGCCTTTCCTACTCCCATCACGCGTGCGGCCGGGTTCCGCCTGGAAGCCTCCAGGGAATTCGGCCCCCGCGTGGCGATGGTCAGAGAGGACATCCTCGAATGGCTGGAGTCGATCCGCTGGAAGGGGGGCGGGGGCGGCCCGGAGGCCCGCGGCCTCTGGGGGCGCTGGCCCTACCACGCCCGTATGTCGCGGCCCTATGCCGTCATCGGTTCCGCACAGGGCATCGGGCTACTCCAGTCGCTCGGGGCGCTGGATGCGGTTCCGCTCCCCTGGAAACAGGAAGCCGTTTCGTACTTCCAGTCGTGCCAGGATGCTGCCGACGGGCACTTCAAGGACCCCCTCGTATCGGAAGCCGACCACATCGACTACCACTCCTGGGTGGAAATATGGGGGCAAATGGGGGCGGCGAGCGGAGCCCTTTCCTCCCTCGGCGCCGAGCCGCTGTTTCCCCGGCCGCCGGTGATGCACGTGGATATCGGCGCCGTAGACGGGAAAGCGTATACACGGAGCTTCGACTGGTCCAACCCCTGGAAAAACGGGGAGGGATGGACGCGCGGCATACGGGCCCGCCTGGATTCATCAAAGAGCGAGAACCTGCAAGGGAACATCGCGGAAGCCGTAGCGACCTATGAGGCCGAGGTACTGGACCCGGTAACCGGTTTTCCGCTCAAGCAAATGGATCCGTCCAGACCGGACAGGCTGGTGGTCGCCATGTGCGGGCTGTTTAAAACGATGGGGACCTACCTGGCTCTGGGCGCCCCCGTTCCGTATGCCGAGCGAGCCATAGACGCTACCCTGGCTTTACAAGAGAACGACGGCGCGTTCGGCGGACCGCTGACGCAGAACTGGGATGCCTTGTGGGTGCTGAGGGAATTGGATCTCCAGATGGACGGGTCATACCGGCATGCCGACATCATGCGTTCCGGTGATCGGTGTTGCGACCTGCTGCTTAAAGAGTACCGTAAATCTGACGGCGGCTTCTCCTTCAACCGCAACGGCTGCGCCGACGTACATCATTCCGTCCGCCTCAGCCCCGAGAGCTACCCGATCAGCGACACAATGGGAACGCGCATGTCGCTGAACTGCCTGATGTATGTGGATGAATGGGAGGCGGTCTGATTATTGCGACCAAGGGGCTATATGGATGGCTTGCAGAGATCCCTTCGCTCGCACACGCATGAAATTTCGTATTGCAGCCGTTGTATGTACTGTCGTAGGGATAGCCGGGTGCGGAATGGATTGGCGTCCGTCGCAGACCGGTTCGGATGCACCGGAACAGGGGCCGCTCCTTGAAGAGATCGATACGATCTATACGGGTCTGTACCCGTTTCTGGCGGACCTGTACGATCCGGAATCCGGCGGCTTTTACGAGAGCACGGCTCGCCTGACGCCGCCCCGCATCGAGTCTACGGCGCGAGGCCTTACCATACTCGAGCGAGGAGGTGTACTGGACGACCTCCCCGATTCCATGCGTCTGGGTTTCATCCGGTTCTTCCAGCGTTTCCAGGACCCGCGCACCGGCTTCTTCGAAGACATCCACGAGGACCGCGACGTACACCAGCGGCGTGGCCGGGCGCTGGGCTATACACTCGGCGCCCTTGAGAAACTGGGCGGGGAACCTCTTTATCCGCTTCCGGGCAGCGAACCGGAAACGGAGGGCATGGAGCATCTGGCATCGGTAGAAGCGTTCGGGAAATGGCTCGAATCGCTGCCCTGGGAGCACTCCTGGAGGGCGGGCAGCATCCTCACGGCGCAAAACGTTCTCATCGAGCGCCTCCCCGAGGAACGTCGCCGGGCCGTTCTCGCTTACCTGTTCGACTACCTCGCCCGGCGGCAAAATCAGAAGACCGGAATGTGGGGCGGCGGCGAGCCGTACGTCCTCGTTTCGGGGGCCTTCAAGCTCAGCGGCATTTACGGCCACTTCGGCCGCCCAATGCCGCAACCGGAGCGGATTTACCACACACTACTCGGAACCATGCGCCATGAAGAAGCGAAAGACGCCACCTGGGTGCGTAACCCGCTGTACCTGTTTCAGGCCATCGAGCCCTACATAACCATACCGGCTGCCGAACGGCACGAAATCATGCGTATTGCGGTGAAAAACATAGCGAGGTTCCGCCGCCCGGACGGCGGGTTTGCCCGCCACGTAGACTATCCATACGGCGAAACCGACGGGTGCTCGCAAGCCATGAAAACACGCGATGCCATACTGGAAATGGCCGGCATCGAGCCGCCGCCCTTTCCGAACGGGCCGGCGTTTTTCGATACCCTGCGCCGACGAGACGCCCGTTTAGCCGTAACACCATGACCCGGAGTGTTCTATTTACTCCTGCTCCGGCACCCCCCTACGTGCTTCAAACCCCCCGCACGCTCCCTGGTTACTGCTCCGAACCGTAAACCGCTTCCCCGGACGTTCCTCCCGCACTCAAGAGTAGAAGCCATGAACCGTCGTTCTTTCCTTAAAACCGCCCTTTCCGGCAGCGCCGCAGCCGGGTTTCTCACGGTATCATATAGCCCTACCCAGGCCGCGTCGAGAGCCAATCCGGAGCCGGGTTACGTGCAGCAAGTTCGGGAGGGTGTGCTGGCTTTCCTGGAGGAGATCCGGTACAAGGAGGAAGGGTGGGGCCGGTGGCCGTACAACAAGCACATGATGCGCCCCTACGGGCTTACCTCCTCCGCCGAGGCCATAAAGACACTCACCACATACGATGCGCTCCGTCTCGTTCCCGAATCGCAACGACGCGAAGCGATTGCCTTCATTCACGCGTGCCAGGACCCCCGAGACGATTACTTCAAGGACCCGCTCGTCAAGCCGTCGGACAAGCACAGCGACCACCACTCGTGGGAGCACATCTGGGCGCATATGTCGAGCAATGCCTTGAGCGCCCTTGCTCTCCTGGGCGCGGAGCCCCTCAGATTGAAGGCATCCGCTCCTTTCGGGGCCGATCTGACGGTGATCGATCCGGAAGAATGGGTAACAAGCCAGGACTGGAGCAACCCCTGGATGATCGGAGAGCACATGACGCGGGTGGTATCCGCCTACGTCGAAAAACTACCCCCGGACCAGCGTACACCGGAGGAGCCTCGCGTAAAACGACTGCTGGACACCTACGAGAAACTCGTCATCGATCCGCAAACAGGTATGCCGACGAAGGGCGGCTGCACCAGCCGCTCGCGGGCTATGGCCGGTTTATTCAAGTCCACCGGTAGCTACCAGCGCGTCGGGCGCGAAGTGCCCTATGCCGATAGGGCCATCGACTTCGTTCTCGATCTCCAGCTTCCGGACGGTTCTTTTGGTGAGGAAATCGGCGCCGTTCCGATGACGCTCAACTGGGATTCAGTTTGGGTGCTTCGGGAATTGAACAAACAACTCGGGAACGGCCACCGTTTTAACGACATACGAGCGGCAGGAAACGAACTGGCTGCGTTCCTGCTGGCCCATCACCGGAAGCCGGACGGCGGCTTTTCGTTCCACAGGGACTATTGCAACTGGGAGCACAATTCCATCCGAACGTCCGACAAGTTACCCGAGGGGGATACGCACGGAACCGAGATGTGCCTGCGCTGCCTGGCTTATGCAGACGAATGGAATGCTACAAGCTGACGAATAGAGCCACTCCCTCATGCCGACCGTACCGCGCCCTTCCCTGTTTCGATTCATCGGGGCCGCCCTTTTAATTCCCTGGGCGGCTACCGGACTGCTTTTTGCGCAACCCATACCCGTCGTTTTCGACACGGATATGGGGAACGATGTGGACGATGCGCTGGCGCTGGCAATGCTGCACGCGCTGGCCGACCGGAATGAAATCGAGTTGCTGTCCGTAACACTTACCAAGGATAACGCCCTAACCGTACCATTCATTGACCTGCTCAATACCTTCTACGGTCGGCCCAACGTGCCGGTAGGAGTAAACCGCAGTGGAATTACCCCTGCGGATCATGCCATGCTGCGGGCGCCGGTTGAAAAACGCCGATCCGACGGAGCGTTCGTCTACCCCAGGGATCTCGGATATGACGACGCTCCTGCGGCCGTCCGGGTTCTCCGAGAGGCGCTGGCCGAAGCTCCGGATACGTCGGTGGTCATCGTGCAGGTCGGTTTCAGCACCAATCTGGCTGATCTGCTTCGGTCGCCCCCCGACTCGGCCTCCCGCCTATCGGGAGCGGAGTTGGCGAGCAAGAAAGTACGGTTGCTCTCCCTCATGGCGGGGAACTTCGATCATAGCAAGGCCGATCCCGAATACAACGTCGTCAACGACATATCATCGGCACAGATCGTCTTTGAAAACTGGCCTTCTCCCATCGTGGTGTCGGGCTTCGAGATCGGATTGTCTGTATTGTTTCCGGCCTCAAGCATCGAGCGCGACTTTGCTTATGTCGAACATCACCCGGTGGTGGACGCTTACCGTAATTACCTGCCCATGCCCTATGACCGCCCGACGTGGGATCTGACGTCCGTACTGGCTGCCGTTCGCCCGGAAGCGGACTATTTCGACCTCTCGGCGCCGGGCGTCGTGAAGGTGGACGATCAGGGCTATACCGCTTTCCGCCGCACGAACGGAGGACGCCACCGATTCCTCCGGTTCAAGGACGATGCGCAACGCAAACGGGTTCTTGAGGCGCTCGTGCTTCTTTCGAGCCAGCCCCCGGTGCGGCGCTGATCGGTTCCACAAGTTCTTGTTCAATCCGGTTATGCCGGGGGTTGTTCGGCGATTCCTCGCTTGTTATCCTCTGGTGCTCAACGGCCGATCCACATTGTCCATCAATTCATTTCCTGATCATGAAGCGCTTTTCGTCCTCCCTACTTGCCGTCGCAGCGGCGCTGGTTCTCTTTTCCGGGTGCTCCGGACTCCTCGGTTCAAAAAAATCGGATGCCTATTCGGATGTGCTCGACGTGGCTCACGAAAAATACCTCGCATCCGCTCGGGCGCTCGATCCGGCCGACGGCTTTCCCCGACGCGTAGTCAACGGGACCAGCTGGGAGACGACCCCGGCGGAAGGTTGGACGAGCGGCTTTTATCCCGGTGTGCTGTGGTACTTGTACGAGGAAAGCGGCGACCGCCGTATGCTGGAGCAGGCCAGACGCTGGACCGAGCCTCTGGAGGAACTAAAAACCTTCACGGGGCACCACGACCTCGGGTTCATGGTGTACAACAGCTTCGGGCACGGCTATCGGTTGACCAGGGACCCGGAGTATAAAGAAATCCTGCTTCAGACGGCCCGGTCGCTCGCCTCCCGCTACAACCCGACCGTCGGCGCGATTAAATCATGGGATGGAGGCAAATGGACGTACCCGGTCATCATCGACAACATGATGAACCTGGAACTGCTATTCTGGGCGGCCAAAAACGGAGGAGATAAATCTCTTTACAACCTGGCCGTACAACACGCCCGGACGTCGCAGCGCGAGCATGTCCGGCAGGACGGCAGCACGTTCCACGTGATCGACTTCGACCCGAACGACGGCAAGGTGATCCAGAAGAAAACGCATCAGGGGTACTCCGATGCGTCGGCATGGGCGCGCGGACAGGCCTGGGGCCTGTACGGGTTCACGATGACGTACCGGGAGACGAAAGAACCGGAGTTTCTGCGAACCGCCCAGCGCATCGCAGACCGCTTCCTCGAACGGATGCCTGCGGACCACGTCCCCTTCTGGGACTTCGACGACCCGGCCATTCCGAATACCGAACGTGATGCCTCCGCGGGAGCCATTGCCGCTTCCGGCCTGATCGAACTCAGTCATTTCACGACGGATCCGGTTCGTAAGGAAGCCTACCGCAAGGCCGCCTCCGATATTCTGACGGGGCTGACGGCCTCGCCGTTCATGGAAACGTCGCTCCGGAACCCGTCGCTGCTTCAGCACAGTGTCGGGAGCAAGCCGCACAATTCGGAGGTGGATGCAGCCATCATTTACGGCGATTACTACCTCGTGGAAGCGCTCATGCGCGTGCTCGGCGAAACCGAGTTGCCCTGGAAAACCAACTGACCTGCCCGGTCGCAACCGTACATGGTTCCTCCCTCGTTTTCCATCTTACTGATCGATGACGAGCAAAGCCAGCTTACCGCCCTGGAGCGGTATCTGGCCCGGAAGGGCTATACGGTGTTCACGGCCCGAAGCGGAGAGGCCGGATTTTCCGTCATACAGCGTGAAACGGTCGATCTGGTCATCACGGATTTTCGGATGCCGGGTTGGAGCGGTCTGGAGGCGCTCCAACGGGTGAAAGCGTTCAATCCGGACGTTGACGTCATCGTTCTGACTGCATACGGAAACGTGGAGGACGCCGTACGGATCATGAAGGCCGGGGCGTATGACTACCTCACCAAACCGGTCGATCTGGACGAACTCGACAGCCTGATTGCCCGCGTAACCGAGAAACATCAGCTTATCGCCGAGAACAGGTTGCTGAGGGCGAAACTCTCCGAGCGTTATCAGTTCGAGTCCATCATCGCGGAAAGCGATGCCATGGATGAAGTGCTCAGCATGGCGGTCCGGGTGGCCCCAACCCGGACCACTGTGCTGATACGCGGTGAAAGCGGCTCCGGAAAGGAGCTCATAGCACGGGCGGTGCATCAGTCGAGCCCCCGCCGTGATAACCCGTTCGTGGTGCTGCACATTGCGGCGCTCAACGACGAGCTTATCGAGAGCGAGCTTTTCGGGCATGAAAAAGGCGCCTTTACGGGCGCGGCGCAGCGCCGCATCGGGCGGCTCGAACAGGCCGATGGAGGCACGCTGTTTCTGGACGAGCTAGGGGATATTCCTCTGGGCGTTCAGGTAAAGCTGCTCCGGGTGATCCAGTTCGGGCAGTTCGAGCGCGTCGGGGGAAATGAGCCCATCTCCGTGGATGTGCGGATCCTGGCGGCCACCCACCGCGACCTGGAAGCGATGATCCGAGAAGGCGCCTTCCGGGAAGATCTGTATTACCGGCTGAATGTGGTTACGCTATGGCTGCCGCCCCTCAGGAAGCGAAAAACCGACATTCCGCCTCTCGTTCGGCATTTCGTCAGCCACTTCGCAGCGCGTCATGGGAAGCCGGTCCAGGGGCTGACCCGTGAGGCCATGGATCGCCTGATGAAGTATGACTTTCCGGGAAACGTTCGCGAGCTGATCAACCTGATCGAGCGAGCCGTCGTCCTCAGTCGCGGCCCGTACATTACCCGGAACGACCTCCCTTCGCATCTGGACGCACCTTCGCAACCCGACGTGCTCGACCCGACGAACCTCGAGGACGGGTACGCCGAGAAGATGGAGACGTTCGAGAAACACATGCTCCAGGAGGCGCTGGAGCGAAGCGGCGGAAACAAGAGCGCGGCGGCCCGACTTCTGGGCATCTCGGAACGGCACCTCCGGTACCGCATGGAAAAGCTGTCGCTATAGGAACCGGCCTGCCTTCAAAGGGAAACATCGCCCTTCAGCGAGTTTGCTCCCTGTATGCATCGGGAAGTTGTACCCGGGTGTGTCCGGCGAGGCGTCCTCGGGGCGGTCAGTGCATACTGTGGGCGCCGGGGTGCGGAGGAGCGGCTCGATGCATCTCGTGGGTAGGGCTGTGCCCGCCTCCGTGGAGCCGCGCCATGAGCGCATCCATGGCCGGGGTGCCGCGAACGATGGTCATCACCCCCAGAAGGACGACCAGCACCCCGCCCGCCAGGTTCAGACGGTTGCGCCATACGGGGCGGACAAGGTGGCCCGTAAACCCGAGAACGAACAGGGCCGGGATGGTGGCGATCCCAAAGACGAACATCGTCAGGGCGCCGCCGAGCAGCGTACCTGTAGCGGCCGCCTTGACAAGCAGGCCGTATACGAGCCCGCACGGAAGCAGTCCGTTCAGAAGTCCGAGCCCCATGGTGCCTCCGGCCGTTCGGCGCTGGAGAAAATATCCCAGGGCACGCTGATAGGCCGGAAGATGGGCCAGCCGGGCGACGCCGACGAAGCGATCCAGCACCCCGATGAGCCCGAGGCCGATTAGCAGCATGAGCACACCGGCGGCGATACTCAACAGGTTTTGAAACCCGGAGAGCATCAGGAGCGCCGATCCGAATGCCCCGGCGATGGCGCCCAGGAGCGTGTAGGTGACGGTTTTCCCGGCAAAGTAGAATCCCTGGTGCATCACCCCCGTCGTGCGGTCGGAGGACGAACCAATGGCCAGCACGAACCCTCCGCACATTCCGATGCAGTGCGCGCTACCCAACAATCCGGCGATGAAAACGAGATACAGGTCGGTCATGGCTACCCGGAGTGGCGAGAAAACGGAAATATACGTTTCAACTAACGGAAGTCGAAAATAATTGGAGGATGCGCCGGTTAGCGGGGTTCGTTTACCAGTTCCCGAAGGGCCGACCCCAGGGCGCCCTTGAGCAGCAGCCCCTCGTGTCGGTAGCGGATACGCCCGTGCCGGTCGATGAGCAGGGTCGTGGGTACGGTGGTTATACCGCCGTAGAGGCGGGCCACCCGGCCATCGTCCACGACAACCCTGTAGTTGATCCCCCGACTCTCGGCGTAGGGCTGCACGACGTCGAACCCTTCTTCATCCAGCGCCACTCCGACGAAGCGCACTCCCTGGTCCTCCAACTCTCGCTGCAAAGCGATAAAACCAGGGATTTCGGCCCGGCAGGGCGGGCACCAGGTAGCCCAGAAGTTCAGCACCACGACCTCGCCCCGGTGCTCGGATAATCGGAATGATTCCCCTTCGGCATCCGTCAGGGTAAAATCGGGCGCCGTATCCGCCGCTTCGGTCACGTCGATGGAAGGATATACGGAGCGGAACAGGTAAACCACCGCTGCCAGCAACAGAAGCGCCGACCACCATTCAGATACAAAGGCTCTCAGAGACCATTTCGAGGGGGCGGGGTCGGCGGCAGGCGGCGTGCGGGCAGGCATGGCGTAGATCTTGCCGTGTGAGGTCAGGCTTCTTCGTTCAACAGTTTTTCGAGGACAGGCTCGAGCGCCTCCCTGGAAAGCATTCCCGGAGCAAAATAGCGGACAATGCCCTTACGGTCGATAACGAATGTACTCGGCAGCCCCATGATCGGTCCGTACAGATCGGACACGCCTTTCTGATCGACCATGACCGGATAGTTGATGTCGATCTCGTCGGCAAACGGGCGGACGACCGACTCGCCTTCCTCGTCAAGCGATATACCTGCAATAACCAGCCCCTTCGACTCGTATTCGGTTTGCAACGCAATGAAGTCCGGAATTTCCTTTCGGCAGGGAGGGCACCAGGTAGCCCAGAAATTCAGGACCACGACCCTGCCGCGCTGCCCCCGCATGGAGAACTGGTCCCCGGCCAGTGTTTTCAATGTAAAATCGGGAGCATCGACCCGCTCGGATGCCGGCCACAGGGGGGCAGAGCCGGCTAAAGTATCCGGAGCCGCTGGAAGGGTCGGGTTATCCGAAACGGGCGCACCGGCAGCAGCCGACAGCGTGTCGCCCAACTGCAAATCCGCCTTCTCTCCGGTCTCGCCGTTACCACAGGCGCCGACACCCACGGTGCTGAAAAGGACGGCCACAGTTACTTTCCAGATGGGAAGGGGCGAAGAAAAAGAATTCATTCACGCAGCCGAATAGAAGGGTGAACGGTTTCAACCAGTGGCAAAATAACGGGAAGCCCGCCCGGAAGATCCGTTTTCCAGCCTGTATACCGAGACTGTTAGAAATAAGCCCGTGTATAACTACGAAGGAATATTTTGGGTTTCCGCAGACAGGGTTGCACATCGTCATCGGGCGGCGGAATAACGCCCCGGACGCGGGATCACAGGGTACGGCCACGCCTAAGCGGCGGCGTCAACCGGAATGAGCAAATCGGTAAGTATCCGCAGCAACCACCAGATTCCTGTTCCGATAAGGTTTCCCCACCGACAGGTAGAGGTTTCCTTCGCGCCCTATCTGCTCTCACAGAGAATCAACCTTCGGCCCGGAAGTGAAACCTCAACGATCCGGTGACCCCATGCCATTAAAAAACCCTGTTCGATCCGAAAACCGAACAGGGTGTTGTCGCCGGGCTCCGGGATTAAACCGTGGGCAGCGACCAGGGGTCCCGATACGGGTTCATGAGCATCGCATTGGCCTCGTCGTCGTTCGTGAAGCGGCCCTGCGCTTCGTCCCAGAAAACGCGACGGCCCAGTTTGTACGCCACGTTACCCAGATGGGCGTTGACGGCGGCCAGGCGTCCGACGTCGGGGTTGCACACCGGGCGGGTGCGGTTCTTCATGCTGTTGATGAAATCGCCGGCGTGCAACAACAGATGAGCCGGACCGGACATCTCGTGCGATGCCGCTTCCATAAGCGGTTTACCCCGGTTCGGGGCCGTTCGGCCTTGCTCGATTTCCGGAATGATTTCCCAGCCTCCCCGGTCGGCCACGAGCGTGCCGTTATTTCCTATGAAGGCCACCCCATGATCGCGACCGTAGGGGCCGTTGCTGATGTTTACAGCGTGCTCCCAGATCATGGAAAAATCATCGAATTCGTAGATGGCCTGCTGGGTGTCGGGGGTTTCCATGCCGCCGTCGGGGTAGGCGTACTTCCCGCCCAGGGAAACCACCGACTTCGGGGCGACGGCATCCGTGGCGAACAAGATCATGTCGATCATGTGAACGCCCCAGTCCGTCATGAGGCCGCCGGCATAATCCCAGAACCACCGGAACGTAAAGTGGAACCGATTGCGGTTGAAGGGGCGGTGAGGGGCCGGGCCGAGCCACATGTCGTAATCCACGCCCGGCGGCGCAGGCTCATCCGGAACGACCGGTACGTTCTTCATCCAGCCCTGGTACGCCCATGCTTTCGTCAGGCGGATTTTGCCCAGCCGGCCGGACTGCACGATCTCCCGAACCGTCTGCCAGTGCGGGCCGCTCCGCTGCCACTGTCCGATCTGGACGATGCGGCCGTATTTCTGTGCGGCCTCGGCCATCCGGTTGCATTCTTCGATGGAGTTCGCCAGGGGTTTCTCGCAGTATACGTCTTTGCCCGCCTGGCACGCCCCGATCATGATAAGCGGGTGCCAGTGGTCGGGCGTGCCGATGATGACGGCGTCGATTTCCTTATCGTCGAGCAGCGCACGGTAGTCGCCGAACAGAGCGGGCTTTTTCCGGGTGATTTGCTCCAGCTCCTCTGCACGCTGATTCAGGACGTTTCGGTCTACGTCGCAGAGCGCTACGGCCTCAATCTCGGGGTAGTTCAGATGGGCCCGCAGATCGGTAAAACCCATTCCGTTGCAGCCGACGAGGCCGATGCGAATCTTGTCGCTCGGCGCAACAGGGCGATGCTCGGACCTCAGGGGACCGGCGAACAGTCCGGCCAGGCCGGCTCCGGCAGCCAGCGCCGAAGTATTTTGCAGAAATTTTCTTCTGGAAGTGCGCATGGTGGTACTCATTCAGAGGTTAAAACGCCCGACGGAGCTCCCGTTAAGGCTGCCCATATCGTAAAGGGGCTACTGGGAAAGTTCTCGCTGGAAAATCAGTCGTTCAAAGTTCTGAACCGTTCGTAGGCTTCTCGCTCGAGGGATTCACGATGGTCGGGGTGGGCGATGTCGATCATGGCCCGGGCCCGCTGCCGGAGATTCTTGCCGTAAAGATTGGCTATACCGAATTCGGTTACGACGTAATGCACGTGCGCCCTCGTCGTGACGACCCCTGCCCCCTTCTGCAGATACGTTACGATCCGTGAGATGCCGTTGCTGGTGGTGGAAGGAAGAGCGATGATCGGCTTGCCGCCTTCCGATAGAGATGCACCCCGGATGAAATCCATCTGCCCCCCTACACCGGAGTACTGCAACACCCCGATGGTGTCGGCGCTGATTTGCCCGGTAAGATCCACCTCAATGGCGCTATTGATGGCAACAACCCGGGGGTTGTTACGAATGACGGCCGTGTCGTTTACGAATCCGACATCGCGCAGCAGAATCAGCGGGTTGTCGTCGACGAAATCGTACAGGCGACGGGATCCCCAGACGAAACTACTGATGACCTTGCCGGGATGAATCCGTTTGACCGAGCCGTTGATGACGCCGCTCTCGATGAGATCGATGACCCCGTCGGAAAACATCTCGGTATGGATGCCCAGGTTGCGGTGGTTTCGTAGGGCCCCCAGCACCGCTCCCGGGATCGCACCGATGCCCATCTGCAGGGTTGAGCCATCCTCGATGAGCGAAGCGCAGTACCCTCCGATGGCCCGTTCCACCGTGTTGAGCACGGGGGGCCGTAATTCCGGAATCCGGTCGTTTACCTCGACGGCAAAATCGATTTCGCTGACGTGGATCATGCCGTCGCCGTGGATACGCGGCATGTTTGGATTGACCTGGGCGATTACGTACCGGGCGGTTTGAACGGCGGCCAGCGTCGCATCGACGGATACGCCGAGTGAGCAGAACCCGTGCTTGTCGGGCGGCGACACCTGAACGAGCGCCGCATCCAGGGGAAGTATGTTCTTACGGAACAGGGCCGGTATCTCACTCAAGAATACGGGGATGTAATCGGCCTCGCCCGTCTCGACGGCCTCGCGGATGTTCGCCCCCACGAACATGGCATTGGTGTGGAAACTGGCCCGATGCTCGGGCAGGGCATAAGGGGCCTCACCCTCGGTGTGTATGTGGACGATCTCGACGCTGCGCAGCTCCGGAGCCCGGCGTGTGAGGGCATGGATGAGTTGCTGGGGTGCGGCGGCAATACTATGAACGAATACGCGATCTCTGGACTTGACGGCTGAAACCGCTTCCTCCAACGAAACATAGGTCAGGCAATTCGAACGGGGCATAGGTTCCTGAGACTGGTTCTTACATCCTTAACCGGCGGATGTCGTGCGACGAGTACAATATAACTCTCGCGGTCCGGCTTATGCGCCGAATGACTGCGCCATCCGTGTTTACCGGGGCCGTAACGCCGGGCATACACCCTGTAAATAACTCATTTCCAATACATTTCCTTTCCCGGTTTCGGCTGTTCAGTTAAATAAAAATCCATTCCGGCGGTCGAGACTTTTGAAGCGATCCGTGGAACACCGTGCTTACCTATTACATTTGTCGTATTTTGATTTTTCAGTGAAGTCATCTAGAACCCTGGAGGCCCTCATGCATCGTACCGTATCTGATCTTCTGCGAACCGGAGGTGTACTCGTTTACACTTCACCCCAGACGACCGTTGCGGATGCCGCAAAGAAGATGGTCAACCATAACGTGGGTTCGATTCTGATTATGGAGAATAACCTGAAGCTGGCGGGTATTTTTACCGAACGCGACCTGCTCAGCCGGGTGATTACAGCCGGCCGGGATCCGCGGCAGACGCTTATCAGTGAAGTGATGACTCGGGATGTGCTCGTAGTGCCCTCGAACACCCCCTGCTCGGATGTGGTCCAGCTCATGGACCAGCAACACATCCGCCATGTGCCCGTGGCCGACGGCGAACGCCTGCTGGGCGTTATCTCCCTGCGGGATTTGCTTCGCTACGACAACAGCGAAAAGCACTTCGAGATCGAGCAACTCAGAGAGTACGTGATCGCAAAACCTTACCCTACGTACCCTGGCTGAATCCGTCAGCCTCCCGGAGTCAGGACGATCTCGGGAGCTATTCGGAAGCGAAAGACGGGGCGCTCGAGACCGGCAGCCGTCAGGGCGGGCGTCAGGAGTTTCTCCATCGCCCGGGCGGTATTGATTCGGGGCTGGGTGTTCTGCTCCAGATATTGCCGGCCTTGCCGCCTGAGCGAAGTCTCGACGAAGCGGATCGCCTTTTGCTCCATCTGCCGGCCGCTGCCGGCATGGCGACGAGCCCAGCCCACTGAAGTTTGTACCTGCATGGCATTCAGGTCGGGCTCGACTGAATAGATATGCAATTCGGGAAGCGATACCTCGATCACTCCCTCCTCCGTCACCCGAATGGATTCCGGGGTTAACTGCGTCACATCGAAGCCGTAGGAGACCCGGCCGGGCACGCGGACGGTAGAGCTGGTGGTCCCCAGATCCACGTTGAACACGTCCGGAAACAGCACTTTGGAGCTACGGGCCGTGATCGTACTGGTCATTTCCAGATAACCCGTAATGAAGAACGATGCCGGGGCTTCCCGCTGAATCGTGGTGAACGCCACCTGTCGAATTTCTTCGTCCGTCAGTTTTGCACGGAGCCACCAGCTGCCGAACGCCCATGCCAGCGCAGCAACGGCGAAAACGATCAGGAGAACGGGTACGAGACGACGAACCAGCCGGTGCGCTACCATGGGGTCTATTTTTTAACGACTTATTGGTAACAATTGAACGACGGTGGATAACCGAAGTTCTGCCCCCGGACCACAGGTTATTCCCGGATGCGCCAGTAATAGCCCAGTGAGGAGGGAATCATCTCTACATCCCGGATTTCCAATCCTTCCGGTAGGTGCAGGAGCGGAGTTACGCGGCCGGTGGTGTCGGTTTGCAATTCGGCGTAGGGCACTTCGGCATAGAAATCAGGCGCCCGGCGCGCTTTGTAGTAATCGGAGAGTTGCACCCGGTACCGTACGGTGACGGTACGAGGCTCGAGCGTGACGAGTTGCTCGGATGACGGAACGCCCCGCACCGTCACATCGATGTCGCGGGTATCCTCTGTGAACTCCCCGGCGGCGGCGCTGAGCGTGACGATTCGCCTCTCGCGGTCCACCAGACCGGTGAGTGTGTCGGCAAGTTCGACTTGCAGGGTAAGCGTGTCGGTCAGGTTCTCTATCGTGACCCGCTCGGTGGGCCAGAAGGCAATCCGGTCCACGACGGGCCGGGCGCCCGAGATAAGGATGGAGTCCGGGGTGAGCATGGGGTCGCGAATCAGATCGTGCGTGGGCGGCGTCAGGATAACGGCCCGAAGGCGTACCGGAACCTTGCGAACCACCCGCGGGCTTTTTTTGAGATCGATGAGCTCCGGACTGACGCTTTGCAAGTAAACGTTTTTTGGCAGTTCGGCAATGGCTTCCCGGAGCGAAACCCTGTCCAGGGCGGCATTGATGCGCACCTGCTGAGGGGCATATTTGATACGAAACACCTGAAACCCCTGCCCTTGCAGATCGACGCGCACGACGGGAGGGGGTAACTCCAGGAGCGCTTCATCGGCCGGCACGTTGTCGACCCGTACGGGCATATCGACCGTAACCGTATACTCTTCGGTCATCGTGAACGAAAACCAGAGCATACAGGAAATGAGAACCGAAAGGGTGATGGCCATCCCGCGTCGGCGCGGAATATCCTCGCCTGCCAGCCCGTTGCCCGCGACACGCGCGAAACGGCGCTGCAAACGTTCCCAGAAACCGGATTTCCCTGGATCAACCGGTGTTACGGCCACGAATATTCACCTTCTGCCTGTTCTCATGCGGCACGACGCCGCCGTTGTACCGCGATAAAATACGATTTCCGGGGGCGGAATCCAGTACACGACCTCGCCGGCGGCTCAGGATACGCCATGCGCTAGCGGCGAAGGCCGGATCGCAATCGAAAAAGGATACGGCCAAAGAATCCTTCCGGCGGCGGCGCATCCAGGTCGTCGGTTTCCGGAGTGAGTTCGGCTACTTCACAGGAGAATACTCTGACGTGCCGTTCGAAATGATGCTGCCGGATCAGCCGCCGCAGATGATCGCAGAAAAGGTTGATTTCACGACGCTCGATTTTCTCCCATTGATCGGAGGCGCTAACCCGTGGGGCGCCCACGTATTCGGCAATGATGGGCTCCATGGATGCGAGGATTCGGGGCACGTCGAAGGCCACGACTTCTTCTCCGCGCCTGCGAACCGCGACGGTGCGCTTTCCGGAAGGTGTTTCCACTACGATCTCGCCGAGGGCGTCGCCCCGATTCTGCAGTTCCCAAGTCAGGGCCTTGAGCCGGCTCTCCGATACGTCGGTCAGGGATTTCGGCAAACGAATGAAAACGCGGTCCACCTCGCTTCCCCCCGGAAGGCGACCGGCTGCCAGACCTGCATGCAACGGCGCTACATAATTGTTGAAGTAAGTATATGCGAACGCCAGGGCCGGTGAATAGGCGATCTCCTTTTTCAGAGCCTTGTTGTAAAAGACGGCGATCGAGGGCACGCCAAACACGCCCATAACCGTCCCGATGATGCCCAACACTTCGTACGTACCGTTCCAGATCTCTACGAGGTTCATGTTGCACCTCATCAACATCGGGGGGTGGAAAGGCGGCCGGTTCTAGTCATGTGCGCCGGTCTGCCGACGCTCCTGAATGGTAGGCTCGTTAAAATGCCGGCGGGGGTTGCCGCAGCAGGGACCGGAACACGGGTGCGGGGCGGCAATCGCTTTGCCGAGGCTCCTGTCGCTGGAGCCGGCGTGCCCCAACCAGTAGACAGCCCGAACTTTCCGGAGCCGATGCCGGTGATGGCGCCGTAGCGCACGCGTGGACGGTCGGCAGGATGCATCCATGACGAACACCGGGGGATTGATAATGGAGCAGAACGGCAGGAAACGGCCCGCGTTCCCGGAAACGGCCGCGCCAGACCGACCATGCGTTACCGTTCGCCTGCGCCCCTCAGATGAAGGAGCGCCGTGCGGGCGTCCGCAAGGCGGAACCATCCGAACAACAGAATCAGGGCAGCCCAGGCGAGCACGATTGCCGCCCGGAGCGACAGCCCGGCGGCGCCCGCCGGTAAAGCAATCAGCACACCGGCCCCTGATGCCGCCGCCGTTACGAAGCCGATTCCTGCCAGGGACGGCCACTCGTATGGAACAAACAGGCTGGCGGAAGCCGACCACCGCCGCCCCGCGAACAACAGGAGATACGAGGCAAAGGTGGTGACGGCCGCCCCGAGCGGTCCTAGCCGGGGCACCGCCAGAAAATTGAGCCCCAGATTGACGGCGGCGGCCGCCGTCATCCAGACCGTCACGGTACGGGTGCGATGCACCATATACAACACGCCGTCGGAAAGTACGCTCAGGCCGAATAGCGCAAACCCGAATGCAATCCACGGAATGAGGATAATGGATTGCTGGTAGAAGGCGTCGGCTCCGAAAAGATCCAGAACGGGCTCGGAGAAAACGGACACCCCCACGACCAGCGCGCCGAACCCGACGACCAGATACCGCATGAGCAGACTCAGCACTTCCGAGCGCTGCGATTCAGCGAGGCGGAACAACACGGGCAATAGAGCGAGTTGCAACGGTTGCACGCCGAACATGAAGATGACACTGCCGAATTTTGCCGCCAGCGTGTACAGCGCGATGTCCTCTTCCGATCTGTAAAGAGCCAGGATGTACCGGTCGCCAGCGTTGAGCAGCATACTCCCCAGCCCGCCGACAATGAGCGGAACGGAGAATCGCAACAGCGAACGGGCAAGCTCCCGGCGGGGGCGAACCCCGACGTACAGGCGAGGCCCGGTCAATAACCACCCGGCCCCGAGGGTAATCCACGCCGCTACTGCGAACGATTGCACTACTCCGACCAGTCCGAGGGCGCTAACTTTCAACCAGTACACATTCAGGCCGACGGCGAGCGCAAGTTTCACCACGGACAACCCGAGGAAGGCCGCAGCCTTTCCTCGCGCGCGAAGCAGCGACAGGGGCACGGCGAGCAGCAACTCGCCCGCAATGTAAGCAACCAGAAGCAGGTAAGCCCGATGCGCGTCCTCTGGGGCGAGAAAGCGCACCAGGAAGATGCCCGCGGTCGCAGAGAGCGCGGTTGAAACCACCGTGACCCACCAAACCGTCGAGGCGACCCGGGCCGGCTCGGGGTGGTCGGGGTAAAACCGCACCAATCCGGCCCCCAACTGAAGGCCGATCACTGCCACAGCGATGCTTACCGTAATTTCGAATACGCCCCACACCCCGAACGCTTCCACCGAGAGGAATTGCGTGTTGGTGTACAGCGGAAGCAATACCACTCCGGCCAGCTTGAACAGCACATTGGCCAGTGTGTACCAGAATCCCTGTTCGGCAAGGTTGCGCAGCGGGTGACGCATGAAGGCTTCCCGGCAGGGTCAGAGACCAGGGGCATAGAGTTGCAACAGGGGCGTCACGGCACGGTCCCAGTTGAATCGGCCGAGGACGCTTTCGCGGGCGCTGCGCCCATACGAGGCGAGTCGCTCGGGATTGGATGCCATGCGCCTTAGCGAGTCGGCAAACGAGGCCGGGTCATCCGGTGTGTAGGTGGCGCCGCACTGCATTTCATGAATCCGCTTCTCCAGATGGTCGGTTCCGGCAGCCAGGACAGGTTTCTCCCAGAAAGCATACTGGTACAATTTGTTGGGATCGGCCAAGGCATTGTTCATGGAAGGTATGAGCGGCAGGAGGCAGATGTCGGCCAGGCGGCAAAAGGCGCCCACGGCCTGTTGCTCTACCTGCCCGACAAAGCGAACGTAGGGAGCTATCGAGAGCGCCCCGGCGAGCGTTTCGATGGCCTCACGGCGCCTGCCGGAGCCCACGAGCACGAACCTGAACCGGGATATCTCATCCCCCAGCAAGGCAAGGCCGGCCAGAACCGTTTCAAGACCGCGTGAGGGGTCGATGCCGCCGACGTACAGGAGGTTGACGACACCAGGCTCAAAGAAAGGCCGGGCCGCCTCATCCGGGGACGAATGATCGAAATCATCCAGGCGTACATAGTTGGGCACGACGACCGTCGGCCCGGTGCGTCCGTGCTCGCGGTGCAGCCTTTCGCGGTTGCCTTCGCTGATCACGACGACCGTATCGGCCCCACGCACGAGCGCCCGCTCCAGCGCTACCCAGCGGTCGTATCGGAAGAACAGCCGTTGAGGAAAACGGGTAGCCAGCGAACTCGCCCTCAAAAGGTCCGGGTAGTTTTCGTGCAGGTCGAGCACGAAGCGGGGGCGGGGCCGTTCCATCCGGTCGAGTATCTTCATCACGGGGAGGCCCACCGGAAGGTCATGAGCGTGCAGGGCGTCCGGTTTCAGTTCATGAACGAGGCGGTCGAGGCGACCCGTCCACATCCGTGTGTACAAAGGCAGGTGAAACACCAAACCGAGCGCCTGTTTGGCCCGCGCACGAGGCACGTAAAACCGGTGAACGTGCAATCCGGCCATGCGCTCGTATGTAGGCGTTTCCCGGGCGTGCGCGTAACATGCCAGGTGTACTTCGTGGCCGGCATCGATCAGGCTGTGCGCTTCCTTCTCTACCCGAATGTCGGGCGGGAAGGGGGCATCGAGCACCATGAGAATACGCATGGGGCTATTCGCTCTCCGAGGGTTCGATCCGAGCGGCATCTACGGCATAGTAGCGTGGAGTAAGCCGCCGGATGAGCGGCCGAATGCCGATCTTGAATATGGGCCCGTTCCATTTTTCTCGGTGGGTAATGCGCCAACCCGCTTTTTCGAGAAGCCAGTCGAATTGCCAGTCCTCAAATTCGTGGAAGTGCCTATCCCAGGGGTTTTCCGGATGACGATACGCCGCATCGAACCAGAGGCGCAGGGGCACCGTAACGATCAGCCGGGGCGCCCGGATGGAGCGAAGCACATTATAGGGCGCTACCAGGTGTTCCAGTATTTCGAATGCCGTCACGGCATCCACATCGGGGCGAGACGCCGCTTCGGGTTCGTCGTCCAGATCCTCGCCCCGCGTATTGAACACCTCGTACCCTTCGCGACGCATGATTTCCGAAAAGGGGTTGGGGGTGCCCAGATCGAGGATGCGGGCCGGCGGCGGCAACAGCGATTTCAGCAGGTTTAGGGTGCGCCGGTACCGGAGATCCAGCAGGGGAAGATCAGCGAGAGGAGCGTCTTGTTTTTTCATGGTTCGTGGCGCAAGGGAGAGCAGCCCGGCAATTCTGTAGAGGCGGGCGCCAATGTAAATAATGCAGCGAACAAGTCCGAATGAGCGGTGCCACCCGGGCAGGCTCCCTTCAGAATGTCACGCCGTTTCGATCAGCCCAGCGTACGAGGTTGATCCAGCGCCAGACAGCACGCGGATCGGCGCCGGCGCGACCCTTGAGCACGTCCCGCCAGGAAGATCGGATGATCGGCCAGTCGAGGAAGGGAATGCGCCGGGCGGCTTCGCTCTGCAATACGTCCTCGACCCACGGCGCAGCCAGTTGGAGCCAGGACTGCTGGGGGGTTACAAACCCGAGTTTATCCTGCCGGTTCAGGATAGCATCCGGAACGATGCCGCGCAGAGCCCGTCGCAGGACGGCTTTCGTCACGGCCCGCTCGTCAATAAGGTACCGTTCCGGCAAGCCATACACGAAACGGACCAGCGGCAGACTCACGAATGGGACACGGCTTTCGATGGAATGGGCCATGCTGTTACGGTCCTCGTACCGCAGCAACATCGGCAGGCTCGTTTCCGTGAACGTACGAACAAGCAGCGATCGGAGGGCTTCCCCGGACTCCGCGCTCCATACGTGCGGCTCGAGGCGCACCTCCCGGTCGGCAAACCACTCGCGGCGGAGCCAGCGAGGAATCGTCCCTCGGCCGGCCAGGCGAAGCAGCGGCTTCTGCACGCCCTCGGGAAACAACATGCCGGCCGTATAAGCCAGCAACGAAACCGAGCCGCCGAACAGTGGATGGGCGGCGGCGCATCGAAAGAAGCGCCCTGCTTCGGACCATTGCCTGTTTCGCAAGAGCGAAATGAGGCGGGCCGGCAGGTACAGTTTATAGCCGCCGAACAACTCGTCGGCCCCCTGCCCGTCCAGCATTACCTTGATTCCGGCCTCTCGGGCCGCCTCGAAAACCCGGTACTGCGCATAAATGCTGGTGCTGCCGAACGGCTCGCCCTGCACGTCGATCAGCCGGTCAAGGTCGCGCACGAGATCCTC